>NZ_WBKP01000044.1 GCF_009602465.1 Cumulibacter manganitolerans
TGGCCACCGCCGCCGACGAGCGCGTCGAGTCGGCGCGCAGGCTGCGCGACCTCGCGGACAAGGCCGTCGGGGAGTTCACCGCGACGCTCGCCGCCCAGCGCGCCACCGCCGGTGGACGCAGTGCCGCCGAGCTGAAGAGCGAGCTCGGCGCGGCACGGGCGCGGGTCGATGCGGCGGTCGAGGCCGAGGGGCGCATCGCCGACGCGGTCGCGGCGCTCGCGGCCGTCGAGACCCTGGCGACGCGGCTCGCCGACGAGGAACGGGCCGCCGACCGGCTACGCGACCAGCACGCGGGCACCGTCCGCGAGCTGACCGTCGAGGTCCGCCGCCGCGAGAAGGCGATCGCCACCGAACGCGCCGGCTACCAGTCCGTGGCCGAGCGTGCCGCCGCGATCGACCTGACCATCGCCGCGATCGAGACCTACCTGCGCGACGCCGCGGCCGACGCGGCGGCACAGGAGGCGGTCGGGCAGGCGGTGGACGCCGCGGCCGAGGCCGCCCTCGAGGCGGGCTTCGACGCGGTCGACGACGCGGCCTCAGCCGCGTGGAGCAAGAAGACCCTCGCCGAGGCGTCGGAGATGCTCCGCGCGTTCGATCGCGACGCGGTGTCCGCGGCGACGCGCCTGGCGGACCCGCGGCTCACCGACGTTCCCGACGAGGTCCCCGACATCGCCGGGTTGCGGGCGGTCCGCGACGCGGCGAAGGCCGAGGAGCACGCTGCGCGGGCGGTCGCGACCGCCGAGTCCGACCGGGCCCGGCGGCTGGCCGAGCTCGCCCGCCGCGCCGCCCGCGACCTGCCCGAGGCGTTCGCCAAGGCGGCACGGGCCGCGCAGATCAAGGCGCTGGCGCTGCTGGTGCGCGGGATGGGCGCGAACAGCAAGCGGATGAACCTCACGGCGTACTACCTGGCGGCCCGGCTCGAGCAGGTGACGCGGGTGGCGAGCGGGCACCTGCAGCGGATGTCCTCCGGCCGGTTCACGCTGCGGCACACCGACGAGCGGCGTACCGCGCGCGGCCACGGCGGCCTGGGGCTCGAGGTGTTCGACGCGCACACCGGCCGCGCCCGACCGCCGCATTCGCTGTCCGGCGGCGAGACGTTCTACGCCTCCGTGGCGCTCGCCCTCGGGCTGGCCGAGGTGGTCACCGCCGAGACCGGCGCGATGACCCTCGACTCGCTGTTCATCGACGAGGGCTTCGGGGCGCTCGACTCCGAGACGCTCGACCTCGCCATGCAGGTGCTCGACGATCTGCGGCAGGTCGGCCGCACGATCGGGGTGATCAGCCACGTGGAGGAGATGAAGACCCGCATCACCACCCAGCTGGTCATCGAGCGCACGCCGCGCGGCTCGCGCATCCTGGCGCACTGACCGGCCGGTGCGACCCGTTTTCCCGTGCGCACCCGGCGTCCCGCGCTCACCCGGCCTCCCGCGCTCGCGGTGGGTTGTGCCGCGCTCTGGCCGGATGCGGTGGGTCGTACCCCGGTATCGCGCCGATAGCGGGGTGGAAGCCACCGCGACAGGGGGCCGGGAAGCGGGGACGATGATGAGGATCCAGGTGGCACGGCTCCGGGAGGCGCGATGACGAAGTACGCCGCACTGCTGCGCGGCATCAATGTCGGCGGCAACCGCAAGGTGCCGATGGCCGAGCTGCGCGAGCTGGCCGAGTCGCTCGGGCTCGAGGACGTCTCGACGTACATCGCCTCCGGGAACCTGCTCTTCTCATCATCGAAGACCGAGTCCGCGCTCACCGACCAGCTGCACGAGGCGCTCGAGTCGCGGTTCGGGTTCGCGGTGGACGTCGTGGTGGTCAGCCACGCGCACCTGCAGAAGGCGCTCGCCGGGTGCCCGTTCGACGGCGACCCGAAGCAGGTCATCGTGACGTTCCTGTCCGCGCCGTACGACGCCGCCACCCGCGCCGCGCTCCAGCAGATCGCCGCCGACGGCGAGCGGGTCGACTTCGGCCCGTCCGGCGCGAAGTGGCTGTACGTCGATTTCGCCGGCGGTCTGGCCCGCAGCAAGCTGGCGACGAAGCTGGCTTCGGTCGCCAAGGACGGCTACGCGACGACCCGCAACATCCGCACCGTCGAGAAGCTCGTCGAGCTGCTCGGCTGAGGTCAGCCGACCCGGTCCGGGTGCGTGTAGAGGTTGAAGCCGCCCCCACGGACGAAGCCCGCGAGGGTGATGCCGAGCCGGTCGGCGAGATCGACCGCCAGCGACGACGGCGCGGACACGGCGACGATCATGCCGATCCCCGCCATGGCCGCCTTCTGGACCAGCTCGAAGGAGATCCGGCCACTCAGGGCGAGCACGTGCGCGGACGCCGGAAGGTCGCCGCGCATCACCGCGGCACCGATCACCTTGTCGGCCGCGTTGTGCCGGCCGACGTCTTCGCGCACCTCGAGGGCGTCGGTGCGGGTGTCGAGCAGGCCGGCGGCGTGCAGGCCGCCCGTGCGCTCGAAGGCGCGCTGCTGGGCGCGCAACCGGTCGGGGAGCGCGGCCACCGCGTCCAGCGACAGGCGCGGCGCTGCCGGATCGACGGGGTAGTGCGAGGTGCGCTCGACGTCGTCGATGCTCGCGGTGCCGCACACGCCGCACGAGCTGCTCGTCGCGAACGACCGCACCGCCTGGGTGGCCAGCGTCTGCGCCACGGGGGACAGCGCCACGTCCATCACGTTGTAGGTGTTCTGCGCCAGCCCGTCGTCGTCGGTGACCGAGCCGGCGCAGTACCGCGCGGTCGCTACGTCGTCCCGCGAATGGATGATGCCCTCCGACAGCAGGAAGCCGTGCACGAGCTCGACGTCGCTGCCGGGGGTGCGCATCGTGACGGTGAGCGGCTCGCCGGTGGCGCGGATCTCCAGCGGCTCCTCGCCCGCGAGGGAGTCGGGCCGCGTGGTACGCCGTCCGGTGGCGACGTCGACGTGCTCGACCTTGCGTCGCGCGATGACTCGGCTCATGGGCCGAGCATATGCGTCATCCGCCCACCGCACCCGCGGCGTGCTTCGGTACCGATCGCCCGGCGTGTCGGTACCGAAGTACGCCGCACATGCGTCATCGGCCGGGCCCGGTGAAGGGCAGCAGGCTACGCGGCGGGGCGCTTGTGGAACCAGCCGCGGCCGACCATGCTCATCACGATGTCGTCCCCGCGCAGGACCTCCCAGTTCAGCGTGAGCGTCCCGAGGTGGTCGCCGCGGGAGGAGTCCTTCTTGTCGACGACGGTGATCCGTGCGGTGAGCTCGTCGCCGAGGTACACCGCCTTGCGCCAGCGGACGTTCTCCAGGCCGGGGGAGGCGTCGGGGGCGATCTTGGACAGGAAGCCGTCGACGTACAGCCGCATCATCGCCGAGCCGGTCCACCAGCCGGACGCGATGATCGAGCCCCAGCCGCTTTCCTTCGCGGCCTGCTCGTTCACGTGGTACCACTGCGGGTCGTAGCGCTTGGCGAACTCGACGACCTCGTCGTGCTCGGCGACGACGGTGCCGAGGTCGAAGACCTGGCCGATCTCGATGTCGTCGAACCAGACGCTCGGCTGCTCGAGCGTGGCCGTCAACGGCCCCGGAGTGTCAGTCATACGGTCACTCTGCCATCCCCGTCGGCGTCGGCTGCGCGGTGGTGACGGCGAACCAGCCGGTTGCGGCGTCTCGACGTCGCCTCGCCTGGCGGCTCGGCTCGCTCGACGACCGTGGGAGGGTCACCGAGCGTGGGAGGGTCACCGAGCGTGGGAGGGTCGACGACCGTGGGCGCGTCTCGACGTCGCCTCGCCTGGCGGCTCGGCTCGCTCGACGACCGTGGGAGGGTCACCGAGCGCGGGAGGGTCGCCGAGCGTGGGAGGGTCGCCGAGCGTGGGAGGGTCGCCGAGCGTGGTGACGCCGACCGGTCGCGGTCGCCGCGCGCCGGCGCGGCGACCGCCGGTCGGCTCAGGCGTTGACGGCGCCGCGGTCGCGGGCGGCGGCGCGCAGGCCCGGGACCAGCGCGCGGCCCCACTCGATCACGTCGCCCAGCGGGTCGAAGCCGCGGATCAGGAACTTCGTGACGCCGAGGTCGTAGTACCGCAGCAGCGTCTCGATGACCTGATCCGGCGTCCCGACTGGAGCAGTCGAGTTGCCGCCCGGGCCGGCGAGCTTGGTCATGCCGAACCAGAGGCGCTCGTCGTGCACCTCTCGCTCGGCGGCCAGCTCCTGGAGCCGCTGCGCCGACACGGCCGCGTTGGTGTTGCCGGAGAACCACAGCGCCTTGCTGGGCGCGTCGGGGACGCGCGCGGCGGCCGCGTCGTAGATCGCCTGCGCTCGCTTCCACGCGTCGTCCTCGGTGTCGGCGATGATCGGGCGCGTCGACAGGCTGAACTCCACCTCGCGGCCGTACTTCGCCGCCGTCTCGCGGATCAGGGCGATCCGCTCGGCCGTCTCCGCGAGCGGCTCGCCGAAGAGCATGAACACGTCGGTGTTCGCCGCGCCCACCTCGACGGCGATCGGCGACTGGCCGCCGAAGTAGATCGGGATGCCGGCCGCGGTGGCGGGACGCACCGTGCTGTAGGCCTGCTCGAACGTGTAGAACTCGCCGTCGAAGTCGAACGGCTCCTCCGAGTAGAGCGTCTTGCGCAGCACCTGGATGAACTCCGCGGTACGGCGGTAACGGCCGTCCTTGTCGACGAAGTCGCCGTCGCGCCGCTGGTCGATCTCGCTGCCGCCGGAGATGTGGTGGATCGCCACGCGGCCGCCGCCGGAGAGCTGGTCGAGGGTGGCCAGCTTGCGGGCCTGCACCGTCGGCGTCACGAAACCGGGCCGGTGCGCGATGAGGACGCCGAGGTTCGTGGTCTGGTTCAGCACGTCGGCGGCGACGGCGAAGCCGTCGGGCGCGGACGAGCTGTAGCCGATGAGCACCCGGTCGAACCCGGCCTCGTCGTGCGCCTTGGCGAACCGCCGCAGGTAGTTGACGTCGATCGCGTCGGACGTGTCGGAGGCGAATGCCTCCGACTCCTCGCGGGTCCCGACCATTCCGATTACTTCGAGCTTGCTCATGCGTGGGTTCCTTCCAAGGGGGTGGAGTCGACTTCTTGGCGTAGCTGGGATCGCCGCTGCGGGTCGGCGCGCGTACCGCTCAGCGTCGGCGTGCTGGCCAACAGCAGCTGCGTGTACGCGTGCGTGGGCCGGGCGAAGAGCTCGTCCGTGGGCCGGGACTCGACGACGCTGCCGTGATAGAGCACCGTGACCCGGTCGGCGAGGCCGGCGAGGGTGCCGAGGTCGTGCGAGATCAGCAGGATGCCGATGTCGCGGGTACGGCGCAGCTCGTCGAGCAGCGCCAGGACGTGGTTGCGGTTCGCGGCGTCCAGCGCGCTGGCCGGCTCGTCGCAGATCAGCAGGTCCGGGTCGGTGACCAGGGCGCGCGCGATGCACACGCGCTGCCGTTGACCACCGGACAGCTCCGCGGGCCGGCGGTCGGCGTGCTCCGGCTCGAGGCGGACGGCGGCGAGCACCTCGGCGACCTTCGCGTCGACGTCCTTCGCTCCGGCGATCACCAAGGGCTCCGCGATGCTCTCGCCCGCGGTGCGGTCGGGGTCGAGCGCGCGCAGCGGATCCTGGAACACGTACTGCACCGTCCCGCTGCGCCGCCAGGTGCGGCGGGCGCGGCCGGTGAGCCCGGAGGTCTGCGTGCCGTCGACCGAGACCCGCCCTTGCGCCGGCGTGGTGAGGCCGAGCACCGTGCGGGCGATGGTCGTCTTGCCCGAGCCGGTCTCGCCGATCAGCCCGACGATCTCGCCGGCCCGCACCGTGAGGTCCACGTCGCTCAGGATGCGCCGGCGCTTGTGGCCGCGCCCGAGCGCCACGTCGACGCCGTCCACCTCCAGGACGGCGCGGCCGGGCTCGTCGCCGGCCCGCTCGGCGCGGCGTACGACGCCGCGGGCCTGCCCGAGCAGCTCGCGCGTGTACGGGTGCCGGGGGTCGTGCATGATGCGGCGGGTCGGGCCGTCCTCGACCAGGCGCCCGTCGCTGAACACCGCGACGCGGTCGGTGCGCTCCGCGACGAGCGCGAGGTCGTGCGAGACGAGCAGAATCGCCATGCCCCGCTCGGCGCGCAGCCGCTCCAGCAGGTCGAGCACCTCGGCCTGCACGGTGACGTCCAGCGCCGTCGTCGCCTCGTCGGCGATCAGCAGCTCGGGCTCACCGGCGATCGCGACCGCGAGCAGCGCCCGCTGCAGCATGCCGCCGGAGAGCTCGAACGGGTGCGCCGCGAGGATCCTCGGGGTGTCGCGCAGCCCCACCGAGCGCAGCAGCTCGATCGAGCGCTCCTCGATCTGCCGGCGTCCCCGCACGTCGCCGGTGTGCCGGAGGACCTCGGCGATCTGCCGGCCGATGGTCAGCGACGGGTTGAGGTAGGACGCCGGATCCTGGAACACCGCGCCGATCCGGCGCCCGCGCACCCCGAGCCACTCGCGGTCGCTGAGGTGGGCGATGTCCTGGCCGCCGAGGGTGATCCGGCCGCCGGTGACCCTGGTGGGGCCGGGAAGCAGGCCGAGAGCGGCGCGGCAGGTCAGCGTCTTCCCGCTGCCGGACTCGCCCACGACGCCGAGGATCTCGCCCTCGGCGATCTGGAGCGAGACGCCGTGCACGAGCTCGGTGTGCTCGGTTCCGATGGTGAGGTCCTCGATGCGCAGAAGCGGCGCGCGGCGGTGGTCCTCGGCGTCGGCGCGGTCGGCGTACGGGTCAGCGAGCGTCAGCACGGGCGCGGTCCTTCCGGTCGGTCGTCGTACGGGCATCCGGCGCGGCGTCGCGGATCGCGTCCGCGAGGACGTTGAGCGCGCCGACGGTGAGCATGATGAGGGCGGCCGGCCACAGCGGCGCCAGGGGCGCCTGGTGGAGGTAGCCCAGGTCGGTGGCGAGCATGCCGCCCCAGGTGGGCGCCGGCGGAGCGACGCCGATGCCGAGGAACATCAGCGACGACACGATCAGCAGGCCGGCGCCGGTGGTGTTCGCCGCGGCCACGGCGATCGGGGCGGCGACCTTGCGCCAGACGTGGGTCGTCACCAGCCGCGGCGTCGAGGAGCCGAAGAGCTCGGCCGCCTCGACGTAGCCGGCGTGGCGCAGGCCGAGCGCGGCCGAGCGGGCGATCCGAAAGAACGTCGGGGTGAACAGCACGCCGACGGTGATCATCGCCGGGTGCAGGCCGCCGCCGGCGAGCCCGGTGACCGCGATCGCGACGATGACGAACGGCAGCGACAGCAGCGCGTCGACGACGCGCAGCAGCAGCCACTCGGCGGTTCGACCGAGGTAGACCGACAGCAGACCCGGGACCGCGCCGAGGACGACGCCCACCGCGGTCGCCTCGACGGCGCCGAGGACCGACAGCCGGCTGCCGTCCAGGAGCCGCGACAGCGTGTCGCGGCCGAGGTTGTCGGTGCCGAGCCAGTGCGCTCCGCTCGGGCCCTGCAGGATGCCGGGGCTCTGCTGCAGCGGGTCGTACGGCGCGACGGCGCCGCCGAAGACCACCAGGAACGCGACGAGTGCCAGCACCAGCAGCGCGAGCCGGGCCGACCGGCTGTGCCGGAGCGACGCGGTGACGGTGCTCATGAGCCGCTCCGGGCGGAATGCGGACGCAGCCGCTCCAGGACGATGTTGACGGCCGTGTTGGAGACCATGACGAGCGCCAGCACCACCAGCAGGATCCCTTGGACGACGGGAACGTCGCCCTGCAGCGCGCTGTCGCGGGCGAGCTCGCCGATGCCGGGCAGCACGAACACGGCTTCGGTCACGACCGCCCCGCCGATCAGTCGCGGAATGTGCAGGCCGACGACGGCCAGCGCCGGCCCGGCCGCGTTGCGCAGCACGTGCCCGAACAGGATCCGTCGCGCCGTCAGGCCGCGCACGACCGCGCCGGTCACGTAGTTCTCGTCCAGCGCCGCGACGATGCCGGTGCGCAGCTGGCGCGCGATCTCGCACGCCGCGTCGAGGCTGAGCGCCACCGCCGGCAGGACGAGGAAGCCCAGCCAGGGGCCCACGCCCGAGGAGAGCGGAACGTAGCCGCCGGAGGGCAGCGCGCCGAGGCCGACGGAGAACACCACGATCAACGCGATGCCGGCGACGAACGGCGGCAGGGTCGACAGCGCGCCCGCGACGATCGTGATGCCGCGATCGACCGCCGTACCGCGGTACCGACCGGCCAGGATGCCGCCGGCCGCGCCGATCAGGACGGCGAGCACGAGCGCGAGGCCGGCCAGCGACAGGCTGACCGGCAGCCGGTCGGCGAGCGAGTCGGTCACCGAGATGCCGCTGAACCAGGAGGTTCCGAGGTCACCGGTGAGCGCGGAGCCGAGCCAGTCGAGGTACCGCACGACCATGGGCCGGTCGTAGCCGACGTTGTGATCGAACGCCGCGATCGCCTCGGGCGTCGCGTCGCTGCCGAGCGCGACGGCACCCGGACTCGTCCCGGCGATCGCGCCGAGCGCGAACGTCGCGAAGCTCGCGACGAGCAGCACGGTGACGATCGTGCCGAGCCCCTTGGCCACGGCCGCCAGCGGCGTTCTCGCCCTGGACCGCGCCGTGAGGCGCGGCCCGGGCGAGACGAGGGTCGCGGCCGTCACGACGTCCCGATCCGGGTGCCGTCGAACCGCTGCGCGGCGATGTACGGGGTGAAGCCGGTGACGTTCTTGCTGCGCGCGAAGATGCGCGGCCAGCTGAACAGGAACGCGTTCGGCATCGTCTTCACCGCGGTCGCGACCGCGTCCTGCAGGACCTTCTTGTACGACGGGTCGTCGGTCGGCGTCGTGGTGACCTTCTGGATCGCGGCGACGACCTCCGGCGGCGTGTTCCGGCCGAGGTTCATCAGGCCCTGCGGGCCGAACAGCACCTCCATCGCCTGCGCCGGCGACTCGCGCCCGGAGAAGCTGTCCAGCGCCAGCGGGGCCTCGCGCTTGATGTAGATCGACTGCGACGCCTGGGCGGCGGGCAGGTTCTGCAGCGTCACCTTGATGCCGGCCTGCCCCAGCTGCGACTGGATCTGCTCGGCCAGCCCGTTGGTGTCGTACGTCGTGAGCGTGACGGCGACGCCGTTGGGGTAGCCGGCCTCGGCGAGCAGCTGCTTGGCCTTGTCGACGTCGTGCGGGTACAGCTTCTCGAGGTCGGGGTTGTAGGCGATGTGGTTCTTCGGGAACGGCTGGACGTCGGGCTCACCCTGCCCGAAGAAGGAGGTGTCCACCAGGGCCTTGCGGTCGAGGGCGTACTTGATGGCCTCGACGACCTTCGGGTTGTCGAACGGCGCGACGGTGTTGTTGATGTCGAGGGTGCGCACGGTCAGCACCTTGTTGACGTCGACCTCGAACCCGGCGGCCTTCGCGGCGTCCACCTGGGACGGCGGGATCACGGCGACGTCGTACTGCCCGGACTGCAGGCCGGCGACGATCACCGAGGCGTCCGGCGGCTCCTTCTGCGTGAGGGTCTCGAGGTGGATGTCCGAGGCATTCCAGTAATGATCGAACTTCGTGAACTCGGCCTTGGATCCCGGCGTGTAGGACGTCAGCGCGAACGGGCCGCTCCCGACCGGCTTCGTGGCGAGGCTCTTCGGGTCGGCCTCGAAGGCCTTGGGGCTGACGAGGAAGCCGGTGAGGCCCGCGAGAAGGTCGGGGATCTGGTAGTCGGGGCCGGTCAGGTCCAGCCGGACCTCGGTGGGCGAGAGGACGTCGATACCGGCGATCACGGCGAGCTGGGCACGCTTGGTGGAGTAGTCGGCGTCGCGCCCGCGCTCCAGGCTCTTCTTGACTGCCTGCGCGTCCAGCGGCGAGCCGTCGCTGAAGGTCAGGCCCGGGCGGAGCTTGAAGGTGATCGCGGTTCCGTCGGCGTTGTACTGCCAAGACTCGGCCGCCTCCGGGACGGCCTTGCCGGACGGATCCTGCTTGGTCAGGCCGGAGTACACCAGCGACAGGGCGTGCACGTCCTGGCCGGCGGTGGACGCGACCGGGTCCCAGGACGAGGGCAGGTACCAGCCCCAGGTGAGGTGGCCGGTGCTCGCGCCGGACGCCGCGGCGGAGCCGCAGGCGCTCACCAGCGCGACGACGACGGCCAGCAGGGCGGCGATCTTGATTCGATAGCGGGTCATTCGTGGAGTCCTTGGTCGGCGGCCCACTGCGGGCCGGGTACGCCGAAGCGCCGCCGCGAACAGGCGCGGACGGCTCCGGCGGGGGAGATGAGGGGGTGGACCGCGGCGGGGCGGTCGAGTGGTAGAGCGAGGCGGCGGCCGGGATGCGGCGCCGGTAGCGGCGTACGCCCTCGGGGCGCGCGCACGAGCGAAGCGGCGGCGAGCCGGCCCTCCGCGCAGGACGCGCGGGGGCCGCGATCAGCGCTGCCGATCCAGACCGGCAGGGGCAACCGGGTCGGCTAGCGGCAACAGGTGGACGTGCAGGTGCGCATGAAGTCGATCGCGCGACGCGACGTCAGTCGCGGGGACCGCGGCATGGGTGCGGCGCACACGACAGCGACCATGGCTCGACACCCTTCTGCGACGGGGCAACCTGCGGGCTGCCGAAGACGTTGGACCGAACAGTACCAAGCGGTACAGACCTGCGGCGACCTCCGAGGCGGCTCTGTGACCCATCGCACGGCTGGGACGGGACTCTAGCGTGCCCGGAAGCTGCGCAGGTACCCGAACGCCATCGTCATCGACTGCTCGAGTGCGTCGGGATCGCGCTGTAGCCGGCCCAGCAGCAGGCCGCCCTGGATCGCCGCCAGCAGCGCCTTGGAGAGGACCTCGGGATCTGCGTGCACCTGCAGGTCGCCGCGCGAGCGCAGCCGGGTGAAGGCTGCCGTCATGTGGGAACGCCACTGCTCGAAGGCGCCCACCAGCATCGGACGCAGTGTGTCATCGCCGTCCAGCTCGCCGGCGAACTTGCCGAGACGGCAGCCCAGTGGGCCGCTTTCCGTGCTGTGCCGGGAAAGGAAAGCATCGCGCCACGACTCGAGATCGTGCCAGCTGCGGATCGAGTCGAAGGTCGGCTCGGTGGCGAGCACGTTCTCGAGCTGCCGCTCGATGACCGCGCGGATGAGCTCCTGCTTCCCGCCGAAGTAGTGGTAGAGCTGGGACTTGCCGGCGCCGCCGCGTTCGAGCACCTCGTCCAGGCTGGTGTGGAAGATGCCCTTGCGGAACATCATCTCGGTCGCGGCGTCGAGGATCGCGTCGCGCCGCCGGCGTCCGCGAGCCGTGCTCGGAAGCGGGACGCTCGGCGCAAGGACGCTCGACACCGGTGCGGATCCGGCGTCGGTCGCGCTGACGGAGTCGGGCATGCGGTCACCCTACCGCCATTTGTGTACCGGCCGGTCCATCGGCGCGGCGGTCGACCCGGTCTCGGGACCGGGGCTAGACCCGGCGCGACTCGCTGCGGCGCTGCGCGGCCAGCCCCGACAGGATCAGATCCAGACCGGCCGCCAGGTCGTCCCCGCGGTCGTACGGCGCCGCGTCGACCGCGCCGGCGCTCGCCGCCTGCAGCTGTGCCTGCTGCGCGCCCGCGTGCCCGAACGTCGCGTGCAGCAGGGTGCGGGCACCGATGCGGGCCGCGTGCGCGGTGAAGCCGGCGTCGGCGAGCGTGTCGAGCAGCTCGGCGTACGGCCGGCCGGCGCCGAGCTCGAACGCGTACACCGTCGAGACCAGCTCGGCGCCGTCGCGCCAGGCGAGCATCGCATCGCGCAGCGCGAGGCAGATCGCGGCGGCGCGCGCGCGCCAGCCGCCGCCCGGCTCGGCATGCGGTCCCCGCTCGAGGATCTCGTCGGCGACGAGCGCCAGCAGCGCCTGCTTGTTCGGCACGTGGTGGTACAGGGCGCTGGGCTGGACGCCAAGCTCGCCGGCGATCCGGCGCATCGAGAGGTCGCCGAGCCCGTACTCGTCGAGCACGGCGAGCGCGCGGTTGACGACGTCCTCGCGGCGGTGTCGCATGCGGATCGCTCCGATCGGCTGGGGCTGGGCGAATCGACGGGCCCCGGATGCACCCGAGGTCCCGGGTCAGTCTAACCTGAACGCCATTCAGGTCGACCTGAACACCATTCAGGTCGCCGCGCCCAGCCACCCACCGACGAAAGCAGGACCATGAGCGCCACCGCCCCCGAGCCGGTCACCACCGCCCCGACCGCCGCCCCCGACGCGCGAGAGGGGGAGCATGGCACACGCGGCCGTGGGAACCGGGCGACCGACATCGCGCTCATCGCGGGTTTCGCGGCGCTCATCGCCGTGCTGGCGATCCTGCCGGCGATCACGGTCGCCGGTCCGGTCCCGATCACGTTGCAGACCTTCGGCGTCCTGCTCGCCGGAGCGGTGCTCGGCCCGGTCCGCGGGTTCCTGGCCGTCGTCCTGTACGTGGCCGTCGGCGCCGCCGGCCTGCCGGTGTTCTCCGGCGGCGCGGCCGGGATCGCGGTGCTCCAGGGCCCCAGCGCGGGGTACCTGTTCGGCATGCCGTTCGCCGCCGGGCTGTGCGGGTTCATCGTCTCCCGGCTGCCGCGGCACAAGCTGCACAGCGTGCTGTGGATCTTCCTCGCCGGGCTCGCGGGCAGCATCGTCTTCAACCACAGCCTCGGCATCGTGGGGCTCCACCTGCGGGCCGGCCTGAGCTGGTCGGAGGCCTGGAACGTCGACATCGTGTTCTGGCCCGGCGACGTGATCAAGAACGTCCTCATGGCGCTGGTCGCCACCGCCGTCCACCGCGCCTTCCCCGACATCCTCGGTCGTCCGGCGATCCGCCGGGCAACGCGTGAGGACGCGCGGCGCGCGTGAGCACCATCCGGCTGGACGGCGTCAGCGTCACCGTGCCGACGCCCACCCACGACCTCACCATTTTCGAGACGACCGACCTCGAGCTGACCGAGCGTCGGATCGCCCTGATCGGGGAGAACGGATCCGGCAAGTCGACCCTCGCCCGGCTGCTGAACGGGCTGGTCGCACCCACCCGCGGCCGGGTGAGCGTGGACGGCCTGGACGTCGTCCGCGACGGCACGGCCGTGCGCCGCAAGGTCGGCTTCGTGTTCACCGACCCCGCCGCGCAGATCGTGATGCCCACGGTCATCGAGGACATCGCGCTGTCGTTGCGCCGGACGCACCGCAGGTCCGCGGAGCGGCGAGAGGCCGCCCGTCGGGTGCTCGCCGAGTACGGGCTCGAGGCGCTCGCGGAGCGCTCGGTGCACGGGCTGTCCGGCGGACAGCGGCAGCTGCTGGCGCTGGCAGGCGTCCTCGCGATCGGTCCGGACGTGATCGTCGCGGACGAGCCCACCACGCTGCTCGACCTGCGCAATGCCCGGCGAATAGGCGATCTGCTGATGGGGCTGCCCGCGCAGGTGATCGTCGTGACGCACGATCTCGACCTCGCCGCGCGATGCGATCGGGGCATCGTCGTCGCGCGCGGTGCCGTGGCGTTCGACGGCTCTGCGGCCGACGCGGTGGAGCACTACCGACGCTCCGTCCTGGAGGACGCGTGATCGGCGTCTACCAGCGGGGCCCCGCGACCGGGGCGGACGCGTGATCGGCGTCTACCAGCCGGGCGACTCGCCGCTGCACCGGCTCCCGGCGTCCGCCAAGCTGGCCGCGTTGCTGGTGCTGGGGATCGCGCTCGCCGTCATCCCCGGGTGGCCGAGCGCCGTGGCTGCGCTCGTCGTGAGTGTGCTGATCGCCGCCGTGTCGGGGATGCGGTTCGCGGTGATGCTGCGCCGGATGCTCGGCCTGGCGCTCGTCGTGGGCACCCTGGCCGGCTACCTCACCTGGCAGCACGGCTGGGAGCGTGCCGTCGGCGTCGTCGGTGACCTGCTCGCCCTGGCCCTGCTCGCCACGGTCGTCACCGCGACGACCCCGGTGGACGCCGTGCTCGACGCCGTCGCGCGCGCGGTCCGTCCGCTCGCGCGGATCGGCGTGAATCCGGAGCAGGTGGCGCTGGCGTTCTCCCTCGTGCTGCGCGGGATCCCCACGACGCTGGAGATCGCCGACGAGACGCGGATGGCCGCGCGAGCCCGCGGGCTGCAGCGCGACCCGCGGGCGCTGCTGTCGCCGATGGTGATCCGAACCGTCGCGCACGCGCGAGCGACAGGCGAGGCGTTGCACGCCCGCGGCGTGCTCGACTGACCTCGCCATCGTGCCCGGCCCGGTGCGTCCGTCGTCGTCCCCGACCCCGACCCGGTGCGCCCGTCGTCCCCGGCCCGTTGTGTTGTTGCGACTTCGGGCGACGTCGCCCGAAGTCGTCACAGAACAACCGTCCGGAGCCGCGGAACAACCGTCCGGAGCCGCGGAACAACCGTCCGGAGCCGCGGAACAACCGTCCGGAGCCGCGGAACAACGGTCCGGGCATGCGCGACAACCGTCCGGGACGCGCGGCAGCCGTCCGGGTCAGCGGAAGTCGCGGGACATGCGGGGCAGGGTGGCCGTCGGCGCGAGGCTCGCGATGTTGATGGACAGCCGCTCCAGGTGCTCGGCGACCAGGTTGATCGCGCCGTCGTTCTTCTCGACCACGCCGCGGATGATCAGCGCGGACGACTCCCGCGCCACCCTCAGGTAGCGGTTCCACACCGGAACCGGGATGACGACGTTGATCATCCCCGTCTCGTCCTCGACGTTCATGAAGGTCACGCCGGACGCGGTGGCGGGGCGCTGCCGGTGGGTGACCATCCCGGCGGCGTGCACGCGGGTGCGGTTCGGCACCCGGCCCAGGCCCCCTGCGGTGACGACGCCGCGCTCGGTGAGCGCCGGTCGCACGTGCGTCATGGGGTGGTCGTCCGGGGTGATCCCGGTGGCCCACAGGTCCGACATGCTCCGCTCGCCGGTGGTCATCGCCGGCAGCGGTGGCGCCTCGAGCGGTGAGCCGGATCCCGGCAGCCGGCTGACGTGCTCCTGGGACGCCGGACCGGCCTCCCAGAGGGCCCTGCGCCGGTCGAGGTCGAAGCACTCGAACGCACCCGCCGTCGCCAGCGCCTCGGTCTGCGCGGTGCTCAGGCCGACCCGGCGTACGACGTCGGCCATGCTCGCGAACCTCCCGGCGACGGCCGGATCGCCGCCGTGCCGGGCGTACGCCGCCGTGCCGGGCTGCCCGACCTCGCGGGCGTCGACGATCCGTTGCGCCAGATCGGCTCCGATGCCGCGGACCGACGACAGGCCGAGCCGGACGGCGAACGCGCCGTCCCGCCGGTGATCGGCGGGATCGTCGTCGTCCTCCGACGGCTCCCACGTCATCGACCCCTCGGACAGGACGGGATCGCTGGCACAGCGAGGATCCCCGGTGGGCGCGAGCCGGACCTGCCGCGGTGGGCACACCCCGCAGTCGAGGTCCAGCGGCTCGAGGCCCGCGTGCACCCCCGACAGCTGGATGTCGGGACGCCGTACCTCCACGCCGTGCCGTCGCGCGTCGGCGACGAGGCTCTGGGGGGAGTAGAACCCCATCGGCTGCGCCTGCAGCAGCGCGCACAGGAACGCACCGGGGTAGTGCAGCCGCAGCCACGCGCTCGCGTACACCAGCAAGGCGAACGAGATCGAGTGCGACTCCGCGAAACCGAAGTTCGCGAACGCCTCGATCTTGTCGTAGATCGAGTCGGCGAGCGCGCCGGTGATGCCATTGCTCGCCATCCCGTCGTACAGCTTCTGCTTGAGCCGGTTGATCTTCTCGACGCCGCGCTTGGAGCCCATCGCGCGCCGCAGCAGGTCGGCGTCCGCGCCGCTGCATCCGCCGACCGCCATCGCCACCTGCATCAGCTGCTCCTGGAACAGCGGGACGCCGAGGGTGCGGCTCAGCACCGGCTCGAGCGACGGGTGATCGTAGGTCACCTCCTCCATGCCCCGCCGGCGCCGGATGTAGGGGTGGATCGCACCACCCTGGATCGGCCCCGGACGGATCAACGCGACCTCGATCACCAGGTCGTAGAAGGTGCGCGGGCGCAACCGGGGCAGCGTGGCCATCTGCGCGCGGCTCTCGATCTGGAACAGCCCGACGGTGTCGGCGCGGCACACCTGGTCGTAGACGCCCTTCTCCTCCTTCGGCATGGTGGCGAGGGTCCACCGCTCGCCGAAGTGCGCCTCGACCAGGTCCATGCAGTAGCTCAACGCCGACAGCATCCCGAGACCGAGCAGGTCGAACTTCACCAGCCGCATCGACGCGCAGTCGTCCTTGTCCCACTGCAGCACCGTCCGGTCCTCCATGCGGGCGTGCTCGATCGGGCACACGTCGCCGACCGGCTGCCGGGTCAGCACCATCCCGCCGGAGTGGATGCCCAGGTGCCGCGGAAACTTCAGCAGCGCGTTGGCCAGCTCGAGGACGTCGTCCGGGATCCGGTCGGGATCGGGGGCGGCGCCGTCCTCGGGCTCCGGGTTCTCGGCGCGTACGGCGTGCCAGCCGTCGATCCGCTTGGACCAGGCATCCTGCTGGCCGACGCTGTAGCCGAGCGCCTTCGCCATGTCGCGTACGGCGGACCGGGGACGGTAGGTGATCACGTTGGCCACCTGCGCGGCGTTGCGGCGCCCGTACTTGCGGTAGACGTACTGGATGACCTCCTCACGCCGCTCGGAGTCGATGTCGACGTCGATGTCCGGTTCCTCGTTGCGGGTCGCCGACAGGAACCGCTCGAACGGGAGGCCGTAGCGGATGGAGTCGACGGCGGTGATCCCGAGCGCGTAGCAGACCGCCGAGTTGGCCGCCGATCCGCGGCCCTGGCACAGGATGCCGCTGCGCCTGGCGAACTGCACGATGTCATGCACGATCAGGAAGTAGCCCGGGAAGTCCTTCTCCTCGATGACCCGCAGCTCCATCTCCAGCCGCTGATAGGCGTCGGGATGGACCGGGTTCTCCGGGTTCCCGTAGTGCTCCCGCGCCCCGCGCCACGTCAGCTCCCGCAGCCACCCCATCAGGTCGTAGCCCTCGGGGACGTCGAGATGCGGCAGCTCGGGGGCAGCGGACCGCAGCGGGAAGGCGAGGTCGGCGGCGAGGTTCGCGGCGTCCTGCACCACTCCGGCGTACGGCGCGAACAGCCGCAGCATCTCCGCACCGGACCGCAGATGCGCCTGGCCGGTGACCGGCAGCCACCCGTCGAGCTCGTCGAGGCTCCGGCGCGCGCGGACGGCGGCGACCGCCATCGCGAGCCGCCGACGCTCAGGGGTCGCGTAGTGCACGTTGTTGGTCGCGATCGCCTGCGTGCCAGTGCTTCTGGCGAGCTCCCACAAGGCGTCGTTGCGCTCGTCGTCGAGCGGGTGGCCGTGGGTCGACAGCTCGACGACGACGTTGTCGTGACCGAACAGCGCCTGCAGCCGATCGAGCTCCTTGCCGGCCGCCGCCATCCGCTCGGCACGGGTGCCGGCTCCCGCAGCCCCCAGCAGCTCGCCGTGCCGGCCGGCCAGCGCGCCGGGCACCAGGCCCTTGCGGCAGCCGGTCAGCACCACCCACTCTCCGCCGCCGCGCTCGGCGAGCGCCTCCAGCGAGTACCGCGGCCGGCCCTTCTCTCCGCCGTCGAGCTGCGCGTCGGTGATCGCTCCGGCGAGCCGGTGGTAGCCGGCCTTCCCGCGGGCGAGCACCAGCAGGTGAGCCCCCTCGGGGTCGGCTACGCCGGTCTGCGGACCGGACAGCTCCAGCGACAGCTCGGCACCGAACACCGTGGCGAGGTCGTACTCGCGGGCCGCATCGGCCATCCGCACGACACCTTGCAGACCGTCGTGGTCGGTGATCGCCAGCGCGCTGAACCCGAGCCGCACCGCCTCCTCGACCAGCTCCTCCGGATGGCTTGCCCCGTCGAGGAAGGAGAAGTTGGAGTGGCAGTGCAGCTCGGCGTACGGAACCACCGGCCCGTCCGGGCGCCGTGGCCCCTCGTCGGGCGCCTGGTAGCCGGCACGGTGCCGGCTCCACGCCGGCGAGTCACCGCCGTCGGGCAGCGGCAGGCCGCCGTGGTGGACGGAGGCGGACAGCCGGCGCTCCAGCTCCGACCAGGTGACCGGCGGGTTGGTCCATCCCATGTTCATTCACCTTCCTTCAAGGTCGCGTCGGTCGCGGGCTGGGATGCCGCGGTTACGTCGGTCACGGGCTGGGATGCCGCGGTTACGTCGGTCGCGGGCTGGGATGCCGCGGTTACGTTGGTCGCGGGCTGGGATGCCCCGCCGTTCGGCCCCCATCCGCCACCGACCGTCGCCGGGTCTGCCGGCCGACGGGTTCTCGTCGGTGGCTCCCGCCAGACCCATCCAGCCTCACTCTGGGGCATCCCAGCCCGCTCCCTGTTCGGTATCCGTTTCCTGCGAGCGAGATTTCACGGTCGTCGAGCGGGCTTTCACGGTCGTCAGGCGAGGTTTCACGGTCGTCGAGCGAACGAGCCCCCTGGGGCGAGCGACGTCGAGACGTCGCAAGTCGCCGGTCGGGACCCACCCGGCCGTGCAGCCGCGTTCCTGCGGGAACGTCGTGTGTCGCATCTCGTTGCCGGATCGGCGCGTCTCGCCGACGGTGGCGCGTCTCGACGTCGGGCTGGGGCGTCTCGACGTCGGGCTCGTTCCTCGCCCTCGCTCGACGACCGTGTGCGGGCGTCGGATCCGTCTCGGATCCTGGCGAGGTTTCACGGTCGAGCGAGGTTTCACGGTCGTCGAGCGAGCGAGCCCCCTGGGGCGAGCGACGTCGAGACGCCGCAAGTCGCCGGTCGGGACCCACCCGGCCGTGCAGCCGCGTTCCCGCGGGAACGCGTTGTGTCGCATCTCGCCGGCGGATCGGCGCATTCCACCGGTGGCGGGTCTCGCCCTCGGGCGCACGTAGTGGGAGTGCGATGTCAGTCATAGATGCCTTCCAGCCACCAGCCGGTGGTGGACTTCACGAGCAGGTAGGCGCTCTGCGGGGTCACCACCTGGATGCGGGAGAGCTCGCGCCCGGCGGCGACGTCCCACCAGCGCTCGTCGCTGTGCCACGGTCCGGCCCAGCCGGTGACCGGCTCGCGGCGCCCGTCGCGGTGGAGCAGCACGGCCGGCGGCTCGCTGAGGAAGCCGCGCTCGTCGATGCCCACGACGGCGTGCTGCCCGCGCACGACGACGGACTCCGGCGGCGCCAGCAGCCGGGACGGCGCGGGGTCGGGCAGCCGCCCGGGCCACGGCGCCTCCGGGTCGCGCCGCGGCCGGTCGCTCTCGCCCCACGGGGTGAACGTGCAGAACTCGCGCGGGGAGCGTCCTCCGTTGCGCACCGGGGTGAGGATCGCCGTGTGGTCGAGCATGCTCTGCACGCGGGTGAACGCCCGGTGCACCTTCTCGTCGTCGCGACCGCCGCCGTAGAGCTGATCGGGATGCTCGCCGACCCGATCGACCTCGCGCGGGCCGAGGGTGACGGAGGTGAGCGCACCGAGCAGCGCGCCGCCGCCGTCGATCCCGAGCCGGGTCGCGCCGTTGGCGGGGCTCGCCGCCTGCACCTGCCACCGGATGCGGTCGACCACGTCGGCCGCCGTGAACCACCGGGGATGCCGCCACACCCGCTGCGACCGTGCACCCCGGTCGTCCTCGAGCAGGACGTCGAGGACGGTGCACACCAGATCGTGCCGGGCCAGCCGCTCGACGAAGCGATCGGCGTGCCGGCGCATGGTGAAGGCGATGACGTCGACGCGGTCGAGCGGCGGATCGAGGTCGACGTGCGCGCTGAGCTCGGGGGGAGGCGTGCGGACGGCGAGCCGGCGACGCTCCTTGCCGGCGGCGAGCCGGTGCGCGGCGGCGCCGTCCGCGCCGAACCGCGCCGAGACCTGGTTCGCCGGCAGGGAGGCGAACTGGGCGAGGGTGCGCAGTCCCATGCGGCGCAGCAGATCGGCCAGCTCGGGCATGTCCAGCGCCTCGACGGGAAGGTGGGCGAGGAACTCCGTGGAGCGCCCCGGGGGCACGACACGGTCTTGCCGGGCGGCCTGCATCGCGGCGAACGGTCCGTCGGCGATCCCGAACCGCGCCTCGGCGAAGCCCAGGCTCTCGAGGTACTCGCCGATCGCGTCGATGAGCTGCGGTTCGCCGCCGAAGTAGCGCGCCGGACCCCGCGCCCCGGTCGCGCACATGCCCGGACGGATCAGCTCGACGCCGGGGGAGAGCTGCTCCATCGCGCGCAGCAGCGGCTCGAACGCGCGCGCGTCGTCGTCCGGATTGTGCTCGGCCCAGGTCAACGACGGCACCCGGGACTGCGCGTCGCGACGCCGCATGCCCCGGCGTACGCCGCCCGCCCGCGCCGCGGCCGAGCAGGCGAGCACGGCTCCCTTGTCGAGGACGACGAGCGGGGCGTCCTCGGCGGCGTCGGGGAACGCGGAGATCACCGGCCAGTCCGGGTACCACATGACCAGCACCCGCGCGGGCGTGTGCTCCAGGAAGGAGTCGTCGAAGAGGGTGGGCGCGCTCATCGCACCGCTCGCAGGCTCGGTGGCATCGGCGCGGCCGGTGCCGAGGCGGTGCGCTCCACCGGCCGGACGCCGCCGTCCGGCGCGGGCAGCCAGAGCCGTTCGGTGACCGGCGCACCCTTGCCGCTGAGCGTCACCAGCGCGTGACGCGCGCTGAGGTAGCCGCGGCCGTCGCTGCCCACCCCGACCCACTGGCTGTCGGTGACGGTGAGCCGCGCCTCGGCGCCGCTCCACCGCCTGCCGTGCACGACCAGCGTGCAGCCACGGTGCCGCAGCCGAGCGGCCAGCCGCCGCAGGTCGCCGTCCCCGGCCGGTGCCGACGGGGCCAGCAGGACGACGTCGACGGCGTCGGCGAGGGTGGCGACCACGTCGAGCCAGTGGCTGCCCGGGTCGGGGACGACGGCGAACCGATCGAGGTCGATGCCCAGCCCGGCGGCGGACTGCACACCCAGCTGCGGCATCCCGACCGCGGCGCACCAGCCGCCGTCCTGGCTGGCGCCGGCGGCCATCGCCAGGCTCAGGGAGGTCGACCCCTCGACCAGGTAGCTGCTGCCGCAGCGCAGCCCCGCGCCCAGCAGGCCGGTCAGGCCGTCGACGACCCGGTGGTAGCGGCCCTCGACGTCCGATCCGGTCTGCAGCGGCGTACGCGCCGCGGAGGCCAGCGACGAGGCGCGCATGATCGGCAGATCAGCGAGTGCCGTCGCGAGGGATGTCGTTGCCACTCATCCATCTTCGAACAAGCGTTCGAGAATGGCAAGCGGTTGTGGTCCGTCCCTAGTCGGTCGGTGGCGCGGCGTCCGTCGGCACCGGGAGCCCGCTCGGGGCCTCGAACGGGGCATTCGGCGTCGCGGTGAAGGCCACGCTGAACCCGCCCTGCTCGGGAGCGGTGCCGGTGCTGAAGGTCAGCGGGATCGACTCGACCGCACCTGCCACATCGGTCGACAGGGCGATGTCGACGACGATCTGGACGGTCTGCCCGGGAGCGATGTCCGCCAGCGGCGCGACGAGCGGGGTGTCGGCGCAGTCCTTGTTCGTCGAGTCCGGCCGCGGGAGACCATCGACGGAGACGCTGCAGATCGACGGGGAGGCGGTCCCGGGAACCGCGGTCAGCCCCGTGAACTCGCCGATCGTCAGGGTGGGGTTCTGGTAGGCGGCGGCCTTGCCGGGCTCGCCGCTGTTCGTGATCTCGAACGCGACCCGCGCGACCGAGAGCAGGGCGTTCGGCGGTGTCCCCACCTCCGCGGTGAGCTGGGTGCCCGGCGGCGTGGGGTAGGACGGCGAGGCCGTCGTGGTCGGGTCGGCGCTGGTCCGCTCGTCCGGCGGGACCGGCGGGGTCGTGCTCGGGTCCGGCGACGCGGACGTCGACGCGGGCGACTCGGTGGTCGAGGCGGCTGCTTCGGCGTCCGGGTCCGGGGCGGACGGCGGCACCTGCTCCTCGCTCGGCTGCGGCGTCTCGGTGCTGGGCAGCGCGGGGATGGTCGGGTCGAGGGCGGGGATCTGCTCGATCACCGGCGGGATCGTCGGGAGGTTCTCCAGGTCCTCGTCGGTGTACGGGCCGCCGCTCGGCAGCGGGGCTCCGGATCCGCCGGACGGGCCGAGGCCGGTGCTGGACGCCGGCGCGGACGGCGCGCTCTTCGGGAGCGACACGCCGGAGGTGGCCGTCGCGACCGCGCCGCCCTTGGCGGCCGGCCCGGGATCGTCGTAGCTCGATCCGACGATGACCGCCGTGGCGATCGCCGCGACCGCGGCGGTGCCGGCGATCGCCCCGATCAGGCCGCGGGTGCTGCTTCCGGCGGGGCGGCCGTCCGCCGCTGCGGGCAAGGACTCGGCAGGTGGCTGCACGAAGGCTCCTGGGGTTGCGGTCGGTGCGGTCGTGATCGTCCCGGGCGGCGAGGATCCGGCGCTCCGGCAGCGGATCTCCGGCGCCGGACCACGCGAGCATGCCGAGCAGGGCCGCGAGACCATGCCGGACGTCGAGGGCAAAACAGCACCCATCGTACGGGGCGTCGGTGCCCCCGGATCGACGTACTCGCCAGGTCAGGGGCCGATATCGGTCCATATCGCCCGCATCCGGCCGCCGGTTCGGATATGTTCACACGTGGTTCACGAAATGGTCGCAAGCAAAGCCGGCCACCCCGTCGTCCGGCGCGGACATGCCGGGCAGGAGGGCTGTTCGATGACCATCCCGCCGTCGAGATCCGCGCCACGCGAGAACGAGCCACCCGCAGGGTTCTCTGCCCAGCTGCTGTGCTCGCTGTGGCGAACGGCGAGCCAGGAACGAGGCTGGCGCCACCCCGACGACTGGTGGACGCCGGCCGTCGACGCGGTGGCCGAGGCGGTGGTCGGCGACGGCGACATCGTGGAACGGTGCCGCGTGCTGGGCCGGCTGCGGGCCCGGGCGGGCATCTCGATGCAGGAGACCATCGACGACACGATGGTGATGGCGGGGCTGGTGCACGCCCTGCAGAAGCACCCGACGCACCTGGTCGACGCCCGGTCGGTCGAGGTCGACATGGTCGACCTCGTGAAGGCGGTGGCGATCGGCTGGTCCGAGGAGCCGCCCTGCCTCCAGCCCGCCGGCGAGCCCGACCGCGCGCTGCCGGACGCGACGTACCTGTCGGTGCGGCTCGGGGAGGTGTCGGCCGCGACCGAGTCCCGCGGCGTGGGCATGGACCAGGAGTACGCCCTGGTCGTCGCGTCGTTCCGGGGCCCGGTCGCGGCGGTGCCGCGCAGCACGGCGGGGATGTGGGAGCACAGCAGCCGGCTGGCCGCGCTCGCCGACGACCTGCGGGCAATCTTCGGCGCCGGTGAGACGATCGTGCAGGCCGGCGAGCGGGCGATGATCGCGCTCGCCCGCCGTACGGCGGCACTGCCCACGCAGGTCAGCGCGCTGCGCGAGCTGGTCGAGCGCCGCCGGAGCACCGGCGGCGCCGCTGCGCGCCCCGCCGTCGAGATCTGGGTCGAGGGCCTGCCGCGCAGCCTGCGGCAGGCGCGCGCCCTGGTGGCCGACCTCCGGCGCTGACCGGCCGCCGCACCGGAGCCGTCCCGACCGGTCGGCCGCATGCCGCGCGCGTCCGAGGCCGCCGGTACGGTGGTGGCCGTGGACAAACGCACCGGACTGCCCGTCGTCGGCATGGTGGGCGGCGGACAGCTGGCCCGGATGACCCATCAGGCGGCGATCGCGCTCGGCCAGTCGGTCCGGGTGCTGAGCGTCGGACCCGACGAGTCCGCGGCGCTGGTCGCGCGGGACGTCCAGCTCGGCACGCACACCGACCTCGCCGACCTCCAGGCCCTCGCGCAGCAGTGCGACGTCGTCACCTTCGACCACGAGCACGTCCCCGGTGAGCTGATCCAGCGCCTCGAGCAGGCTGGCGTCGAGGTGCATCCCGGTTCCGCCGCGCTCGCGCACGCCCAGAACAAGCTCGTCATGCGGCGCCGGATCGCCGACTGGGGCGGCGCGCAGCAGCCCCGCTGGGCGCAGGTCGCGACGGTCGAGGACGTCGTCGCGTTCGCCGACGACCGGTGGCCGGTCGTGCTCAAGGCCGCGACCGGCGGGTACGACGGCAAGGGCGTGTGGGTCGTGGGGAGCCAGGACGACGCCGCCGAGGTGGTCGAGGCCGCGGCCGCCGGCGGCTTCGAGATCCTCGCCGAGGAGCTGGTGCCGCTGCGCCGGGAGGTGGCCGCCCTCGTCGCGAGGTCGAAGTTCGGCCAGGTCAGCGCGTGGCCGGTGGTCGAGACCGTGCAGGAGGACGGCATCTGCGTCGAGGTCATCGCGCCCGCCCCCGACCTCGACGAGGACGACGCCGCGCAGATCACCTCGGTCGCCATCGCGCTGGCCACCGAGCTCGGCGTCACCGGCGTGATGGCGGTCGAGATGTTCCAGACCGACGACGGCCGCTACCTGGTCAACGAGCTCGCGATGCGCCCGCACAACTCGGGGCACTGGAGCATCGACGGCTCGGTCACCAGCCAGTTCGAGCAGCACCTGCGCGCCGTCCTGGACTACCCGCTGGGCGCCACCACCGCGCGGGCGCCGTACACCGTGATGGCCAACGTGCTCGGCGGCCCCGACGGCGGCCCGGGCATCGACGAGCGCGTGCACCACCTGATGGCGCGCTGGCCCGAGCTGAAGATCCACCTCTACGGCAAGCAGGTGCGGCCCGGACGCAAGATCGGCCACGTCACGGCGTACGGCGCGGACCTCGACCGGCTGCGCACGATCACCCGCCAGGCCGCCCGCTACCTACAAGAAGGAACCTTCGATGAGTGAGCTCGCGCCGTCGGTCGGCATCATCATGGGCAGCGACTCCGACTGGCCCGTCATGCAGGACGCCGCGGGCGCCCTCGACGAGTTCGGCGTGTCCTACGAGGCGCGCGTCGTCTCCGCGCACCGCATGCCGCGCGCGATGATCGAGTACGCCGAGACGGCGGCCGGCCGGGGAGTCCGGGTGATCATCGCGGGCGCCGGCGGCGCCGCCCACCTGCCGGGCATGGTCGCCTCGGTGACCACGCTGCCGGTCATCGGCGTCCCCGTCCCGCTGAAGTACCTCGACGGGATGGACTCGCTGCTGTCGATCGTGCAGATGCCGGCCGGCGTCCCGGTCGCCACCGTCTCGATCGGCGGGGCGCGCAACGCGGGGCTGCTCGCGGTCCGCATGCTCGCCTCCGGCGACGCCGCCCTGACGGCGCGGATGAGCGAGTTCCAGGACGCCCTGCGCGACGCCGCGGAGGCCAAGAACGCGCGGCTGCAGCAGCGCTAGGGCCGGCGAACCCGGCTGGGTATTCTGCACCTCAGACACACGCACATGGGAGGCCCTCGGATGAACCCCGATTTCGATGTCTACAAGCTCGACGACGAGCACGAGTACCTGCGCGAATCGGTGCGTGAGCTGAGCGAGGAGAAGATCGCGCCGTACGCCGCCGAGGTCGACGAGGAGTCGCGCTTCCCGCACGAGGCCCGCGACGCGCTCACCAAGGCCGGCTTCCACGCGGTGCACATCCCGGAGGAGTACGACGGCGCCGGCGCCGACTCGATCGCGGCCTGCATCGTGATCGAGGAGGTCGCCCGCGTGTGCATGTCGAGCTCGCTGATCCCGGCGGTCAACAAGCTCGGCTCGATGCCGATCATCCTGTCGGCGTCCGACGAGCTCAAGCGCAAGGTGCTGCCCTCGATCGCCTCGGGCGAGTCGATGATCAGCTACGGGCTCTCCGAGCGCGAGGCCGGCTCCGACGCGGCCGCCATGAAGACGCGCGCGCAGAAGGACGGCGACAGCTACGTCCTCAACGGCACCAAGGCGTGGATCACCAACTCCGGCGAGTCGGACTGGTACACCGTCATGGCCGTCACCGACCCCGAGAAGCGGGCCAACGGCATCTCGGCGTTCGTCGTCCACAAGGACGACGACGGGTTCGAGGTGGGTGCGAAGGAGAAGAAGCTCGGCATCAAGGGCTCGCCCACCTGCGAGCTGCACTTCACCAACTGCGTGATCCCGGCCGACCGGATGATCGGCGACGAGGGCACCGGCTTCAAGACGGCCCTCAAGACTCTCGACCACACCCGCCCGACCATCGGCATCCAGGCCGTCGGCGTCGCGCAGGGCGCGCTCGACGTCGCCATCTCGTACATCAAGGACCGCAAGCAGTTCGGCACCCGGATCGCCGATTTTCAAGGGATCCAGTGGATGGTCGCCGACATGGCGATGAAGATCGAGGCGGCGCGGCAGATGTGCTACATCGCCGCCGCGCGTGCCGAGCGTGGTGAGAAGAACCTCGGCTTCATCTCCTCCGCGGCCAAGTGCATGGCCTCCGACGTGGCCATGGAGGTCACGACGAACGCCGTCCAGCTGCTCGGCGGCGCGGGCTACACCCGCGACTTCCCGGTCGAGCGGATGATGCGCGACGCCAAGATCACCCAGATCTACGAGGGCACCAACCAGGTGCAGCGGATCGTGATGGCCCGCGCGATCCTCGGTCGCTAGGGGGGGACTTGCGGGTCAGAGCCAGGCGGTGCGCCGCAGCGGGGGATCGCTCCCGCCGGGACGCTGCACGAGCACCTGGTTCACGCCCATGTCGCCGGCCTCGAACGCGAGGGCGCTGGCGGCCATGTACAGCCGCCACACCCGCGCGCGCCCGTCGCCGGCCGCCGTGACAGCCTCGTCCCAGTGCTGCTCGAGGCGCCGGACCCAGCTGCGCAGCGTCAGCGCGTAGTGCCGGCGCAGCGCCTCGACGTCGAGGACCTCGAACCGCTGTGCCTCCAGCGCGGCCACGACCTCGTGCAGGGGCAGCAGCTCGCCGTCGGGGAAGACGTACCGGGCGATGAACGTGTCCGAGTCCCAGCTCGTCGCGCCGGCGTTCCACGAGATGGCGTGGTTGAGCAGCCGTCCGCCCGGCCGCAGCAGGTCGTGCAGGCGCGCGACGTACGTCGGCAGCGCCGTACGGCCGACGTGCTCGGACATGCCGATCGAGCTGATCGCGTCGTACGGGCCGTCGGTGACGTCGCGGTAGTCCTGCACGCGGATCTCCACCCGCTCGGCCAGCCCCGCATCGGCGGCTCGGGCACGGGCCAGCCGGGCCTGCTCGCCGGAAAGCGTGACGCCGACGACGTCCACGTCGTACCGCTCGGCGGCGTGCAGCGCGAGGCTGCCCCACCCGCAGCCGACGTCCAGCAGCCGCATGCCCGGGCGGAGGCCGAGCTTGCGGCAGACCAGGTCCAGCTTCGCCTTCTGTGCCGCGTCGAGGCCGGTGTCCTCGTCGTCCCAGACGGCGCAGGAGTAGACCATCGACGGCCCGAGGACGAGCGCGTAGAAGTCGTTGCCGACGTCGTAGTGGTGAGTGACGGCGGCGGCGTCGCCGGCGCGGGTGTGCCGGCGTCGGCGCCGGGTGGGCACGACCTCCTCGGGCGGGACCGGCGGTGGCGGTCCCACGGCCCCGAGCCGGACGGCGGTGCGCAGCAGGCGGAGCCGGTCGCGCAGCGACACGCCGCGCGGCTGCCCGGCGGCCGCCCACCGGCCGACGGAGGTGAGCGCCGCGAACGTGTCGAACACGTCGTCCTCGATGTCGATCTCGCCGGCGACGTACGCCCGGCCGAGTCCGAGCTCGCCGGGGGCCCACGCCAGCCGGCGCACCGCGCGTCGCGAGCGGATCGTGATCGCGGGCGCTCCCACGGGGCCCGCCTCGCTGCCGTCCCAGGCCCGCAGCCGCAACGGGATCTCGTCGGCGCCGAGGACGACGCCCAGGGCCTCCGCGAGCCGCGCCGCGGCACCGCCGGTGCTCGTCATGCTGCCTCCAGGTCTGCGGGCCGTGCCGCTGAGCCTCGCATCCCGCACTGTACCGAGGGCCGTTCTGCGGGGCAGTGAGGAACGCTGGGGCGTCCATAGCGTCCCTGGCAGCCTCGCAGATCCCCTCCGGGGGGTGGCTCCAGCCAGGCCCGGGATCGTCGGCGGGTAATGTGCGCACCTGGTAAAGCGGGGATTCGGCACGAGGACATTGATGACGGCAGAGACGACGAATACGCAGAGCTCGGTGTCGGTACGCGACGTGAGCAAGGTGTTCTTCGCCGGAAGCGCGCCGGTCTGGGCCCTCGAGAACGTCTCGCTCGAGGTGGCGCCCGGGTCCTTCACCTGCATCGTCGGGCCCTCCGGCTGCGGCAAGTCGACCCTGCTGCGGATCATCGGCGGCCTCGAGCAGGCCACCAGCGGCGAGGTCGACATCCGGAACGCCGACGACCAGATCCCGGCCGCGTTCGTCTTCCAGGAGCACGGCGTGTTCCCGTGGCACAACGTCCTCGACAACGTCGCGTTCGGGCTCCGGCAGAAGAAGGTCGCCCGTGCCGAGCGGTACGCCGTCGCGCGTGACTGGCTGGCGCGCGTCGGGCTGAGCGGCTTCGAGAAGTCCTACCCGCACGAGCTGTCCGGCGGCATGCGCCAGCGGATCGCCATCGCGCGGGCGTTCGCGACCGGCTCGTCGCTGCTGCTGATGGACGAGCCGCTCGGCGCGCTCGACGCGCAGACCCGCCTGCTGATGCAGGAAGAGCTCGTGCGGCTGTGGGAGGCGGAGCGCAAGACCGTCGTGATGGTGACCCACGGCATCGAGGAGGCGCTGCTGCTGGGCGACCGCGTCATCGCGATGACCGCGCGGCCCGGCCGGATCAAGGAGGACATCGACGTGCCGTTCGCCCGCCCGAGGTCGATGGAGCTCGAGCGCACCGCCGAGTTCGCGCAGGCTCGCCATCACGTGTGGGAGCTGCTGCGGGACGAGGTCAAGGTCACGGAGGAGGGCCGATGAGCACCGACGCCGTCGACCGCGGCACGCCGACCGACGCCGTCGCGGGCACGTCCTCGGGCGCCGTCGCCGGCGGCGCGGGCGCGCCGTCGGGCGCACCGAC
>NZ_WBKP01000045.1 GCF_009602465.1 Cumulibacter manganitolerans
TAATCGACCCGGCGAACACCTCGCTCGATGGCCCTGCCTCCACCGGCATGGATTCTCCGGTGATCGCCGAGACGTCGCGGAGGTGCGGCGGCAGTGGCGCACGGTCACCGATCACATCAAGCGCTCCAGCCGCGCGACGGCGGCGCTCGTCGAGACCGCCACGCCGGTCACGGTCCAGGGCAGCACGCTGGTGCTGACCGCGCCGCCTGCGCTGGCCCGCCGGCTGTCGGACCCGCAGCAGATAAAGCCGCTGGTCGCCGCCCTGCACGAGGTGCTCGGCGTGAGCTGGTCGGTCAGCGTCGGTGACGCCGCTGCCGGCTCGCGGGAGGCCGGATCGCCGGGACCGGGCGGTACTGGCGGCCCCGTCGAGCCGCCCGACGACGAGGACTACGGGGATCCGGACGACGATGCCGCCGACGACCCGCGGGCCGCGCTCGACCCCGGCGAGGCTGCCGTCAGCCTGCTGCGCGACGAGCTCGGGGCCGAGGAGATCGGCGAGGAGTAGCCGCAGCGCGCGGAGCGACGCACCGCGAGCGGGGTTGTGCCCAGCGAGCGGGCCGATCGGTCCGCTCCAGGGGCGCAAGTCCGCTCGATGGGCGCGAGCGGTTCGTTAGGCCACCGGGCGGCGTCCGGCGAAGGCGCGCCCGAGGGTGACCTCGTCGGCGTATTCGAGGTCGCCGCCGACCGGGAGGCCGCTCGCCAGCCGGGTGACCCGCAGCCCCATCGGGGCCAGCATCCGCGACAGATAGGTCGCGGTCGCCTCGCCCTCCAGGTTGGGATCGGTGGCGATGATGACCTCCTCGATCCCGGGGCTGCCGAGCCGCGCCATCAGCTCGGTCATCCGCAGCTGATCGGGGCCGACGCCGTTCACCGGGTCGATAGCGCCGCCGAGGACGTGGTAGCGCCCGCGGAACTCGCGGGTGCGCTCGATCGCGGCGACGTCCTTGGACTCCTCGACGATGCACAGCACGTCGTCGGACCGCTTGGGGTCACGGCAGATCCGGCACACGTCCTCTTCGCTGACGTTGCCGCAGGTGATGCAGAACCGTACCTCGTCCTTGACCCGACGCAGCGCGTCCATGAGGTCGGTGATCTGCTCGCTGTCGACGGTGAGCAGGTGGAACGCGATGCGTTGCGCGCTCTTCGGACCGACGCCGGGCAGCCGCCCGAGCTCGTCGATCAGCTGCTGGACGGCACCTTCGAAGGCCACCTACATGCCGGGCAGGCCGAGCCCACCCATGCCACCGGTCACGCCGCCCATCAGCTCCTGGGTCAGCTCGCCGGCCTTGGTGGAGGCGTCGCGGACGGCGGCGACGATGAGATCCTGCAGCGACTCGACGTCGTCGGGGTCGACCACCTTGGGGTCGATCGTCACCGAGGTCACGTCGGCGGCGCCGGTCATCTGGACCTTGACGAGCCCGCCGCCGGCCGATCCTTCGACGGTCGTGGACTGGAGCTGCTCCTGGGCCTTGGCCAGGTCTTCCTGCATCTTCTGCGCCTGCTGCAGGATCGCTCCCATGTCGGGCATGCCACCGGGCTCCATCTGAACTCCTCGATACGGGGGACTGGTGCCCCACCAGGGTAGTCGCCTCGGGTTCGGCGAGTGGTCGCACGCCCGGAGGTCTCGAATTCGTCACGACGGCCCAAATCCGAGACGGCCAATGTGTCCGGGGTTACAGTTGACAACTCAGTCGACTATGGATCCGAGGTCCCTATGACATCACTCCTTCGCACCGCGCCGCGCAGCCAGCGAGTTCCCGGAGACCTGATCCGCGTGGGAGACGTGCATGTGCGCGTCAACGTCACGGGTGAGGGACCGCCGGTCCTGCTGGTGCACGGTCTCGGTGCCAGTCTGGACCTGTGGGAGCCGCTGGTGAAGCAGCTCGAGGGCTATACGGTGATCACCCTCGACAACCCGGGCGCCGGCGCCTCGACCGTCCCGTGGCCGGCGTGGCGGATGTCCAAGTACGCCGAGACCGTGGACGCCGTCCTCGAGGAGCTCGGCTACGACACCGTCGACGTCGTCGGCCTGTCGTTCGGCGGCATGGTGTGCCAGGAGTTCGCGCACAAGTACCCGCACCGCATCAGGCGTCTCGTGCTCGCCGCGACCGCGGCCGGGATGGGTGCGGTGTTCGGCAACCCGCTCGCCCTGTCGGTGCTGATGACGCCGCTGCGGTACTACTCGCGCAGCTACATGGCTGCCGTGGCGCCCTTCCTGTACGGCGGGGACGCCGACGGCGAGAGCGAGCTGGTGCAGCGCCAGAGCGACCTGCGGCACAAGATGCGCCCGTCGATCCCCGGCTACTTCGCCCAGCTCGCCACCGCCTCGACCTTCAGCAGCGTCTGGTACCTGAACAAGATCACGGTGCCCACGCTGGTCGTGGCGGGCGGCGACGACCCGATCACCAACCCGTTCACCTGCAAGGTGATCGCGCAGCTGATCCCGGACGCCGAGTACGTCGAGCTCGAGGGCGCCGGGCACCTGTTCCTGATGGAGCGGCCGACGCAGTCCGCGGCGCTGCTGCGCGACTGGTTCGAGCGCACTCCCCGCGAGACGCCGGTCCAGCAGGTCCCGCGCCCGGTGCCGAGCAGCCGTCCGCGCCGCGCGAGCGCCTAGCAGAACGCGACAAGAGCCGGTCCCCGCGAGGGGACCGGCTCTTGCCGTCGGTGCGGTGCCTGCCTACTTCAGCAGCTCGCGGGCGGCCTTCAGGTAGGCGTCCGAGGTCGAGGTGATGAAGTTGACGTGCGCGTCGGTGAGCGCCTTGACGAAGTCGAGCTGCGAGGCGCCGGCGGCCTTCTGCTCGAAGTCGACGACGGTCTGCAGCGCCTTCTCCCAGGCGTCGAGGCTCGCGTTGCCCTGCTTCTTGGCCTGCTCGATGACCTGCTCGTTCAGGCTGCGGATGCGCTCGGCGGCGGCGTCGAAGTCGACGGTCGGGATCTCGGTCTTCTTGGTACCGGTGGTGTTCTGGGCGACCATGTTGTCCTCCTTGGATGTGGTCCAGGCGATCGGTCATCGCCCTTGCGACTACTACGTTAGCAGAGTTAGCAGAATTTGCTAACTCTGCTGCTGCGATCTGCGTTACGTGAAGACGTAGCTGCCGGGCGCGTCCTCCAGGGGCGGGTGATCGGCCGAGCCGAGCGCGGGCGGGGCGACCAGCGCGCCCGCGCGCTCGTTGCTCCAGCGTATCCAGTCCTCCCACCAGGTCATCGGCTGGCGGGTGGCGATGGCCTGCCAGTCCTGCGCCGTTGCAGGCAGCGCGTCGTCGGTCTCGGCGATCTCGCACCACGCCTTTGGGCCCGGCGGGTTCACGATGCCGGCGATGTGCCCGCCGGACGAGAGGGCGTACCGCACCCGGCCACCGAACAGCGGGACGCTGGCGTACGACGCCTGCCACGGCACGATGTGGTCGTTGATCGCCCCCACGATATAGACGTCACTGCGGATGTCGCCGACGTCCAGCCGCTCACCGAGCAGCTCGAAACGGCCGCTCGCCAGCTGGTTCTCGGTATACATGGTGGACATGTACTGCGTGTACATCGCCTCCGTGAGGTGCGTGGAGTCCTCGTTCCACGCCAGCATGTCGAACGCCGGGGGCGCCTCGCCCTTGAGCCAGCGGCTCACGACGTAGTTGAAGATGAGGTCGTTGGCGCGCAGCAGGTCGAAGGTGAACGCCATGTCCTGCCCGGCGAGGTACCCCTTCTCCGCCATCCGCTCCGCGAGGGCGCGCATGGATTGCTGCGTGATCATCTGGCCCAGCTCGCCGGCGTCCGCGCAGTCGATCATCGTGTTGAGCAGCGTGAGCGAGCCGATCAGCTCCGGACGGGTGCGTGCCAGGTAGGCGCAGGAGATGGTGGCGCTGATGCCGCCCAGGCACAGGCCCACGACGTCCACCTTCTCGGCGCCGGTGATCTGCTGGACGACCTCGACCGCGCGCAGCGACCCCTGCTCGAGGTAGTCGTCGAAGGTCACGGCGCGCATCGACTCGTCCGGGTTGCGGTAGGACAGCACGAACACCGTGCGGTTGTGGGTGACGGCCCACTCGGCGAAGGACCGGCCGGGCGCGAGGTCCATCACGTAGTACTTGTTGATCCACGGCGGGCTGAACAGGATCGGCGTCCGGTGCACCTGGTCGGTCTGCGGCGCGTACTGGATGAGCTCCACCAGGTCGTTGCGGTAGACGACCTTGCCGGGGGTGGCGGCCAGCGTCCGGCCCACCTCGAAGTCGTCGCGGTCGACCTTCATCGGCCGCCCGCCTCGCTTGCGGACGTCGTCGCCGGCGAACCGGGCACCCTGTACCAGCGACTTTCCGCCGGTCTGCAGGGCCCGCCCCAGGACGTCGGGGTTGGTCAGCGCGAAGTTCGTCGGGGACGCGACGTTCTGGGCCAGCTTGATGAACTGCCGAGCCTTCGCGGCGGTCACCGGATCCTGCTGCCGGGCGCCCGCGTCGGCGAGCTCGTCGACGTACGCACAACCGGCGAGGTACAGCTGGCGCAGCGCGAAGAACGCCGGGTTGAGGTCCCAGGTGGGTTCGGCGAACCGCTTGTCGCGCGGGCTCGGCGGCACCGGCGGCGCGCCCGGGTCACTGCCGAGCCGACGGACGCTGGCACCGGGGATCCGGGCCAGGGTGCCGACCAGCCGGGCCGTGGAGGCGGCGACCTCCTGGGGGCGGCCGAACGCGCTGCCGGCCACCTTCGCGGTCGCCGGCACCCAGCCCATCGGGTCGAGTCGCCGGATCGCCTTGGGCAGGCGGGAGTAGCTCGTCGTGGACGCGCGGCGATCGGCCGGCGGCTGCGACGGGGAAGAAGGAAGGGAAGGGGTGGTGGTTGGATCGGCCATCGTGGGTCCCTCTGTGGACGTGCATCGGTGGAAGCTGCGATCAACGCGAAGGTAGCCGCAGCGCCGGACGTCGCGGAACCCCGAACGGCGGGTAACTATGCTGTCGCGGGCGTGATCTTTGTCCGGTGTGATGTTCGTCGGGCAGGACCGGGACACGCCAGGCACGACGAGAGGGACGGCGGAGATGACCGAGAGCGGTACCGGGGCACTGGGCGAGATGATTCGCCGTCAGCGCGAGCTGGCGTCGATGACGATGCGTCAGCTGTCCACGATGGCCGGTATCTCCAACCCGTATCTCTCGCAGATCGAGCACGGCGTCCGCGAGCCCTCGCAGGCGGTGCTGCGGCAGATCGCCGTCTCCCTCGGCCTGGACCCCGACGACCTGCAGCGGGACGCTGACGCGCCCCCGGGCGTCCGGGAGGCGATCGACGCCGATCCCGGGCTCACCGCCGCGCAGCGACGCGCGCTGAAGGAGGTCTACTCCTCGATGATCGCCGCGACGGCCGCCAAGCACGGCGGCTGAGCAGGAACGGGCGGTCCGGGCGCGGGGATTACCCGGCCCGAACCGCCCGCAGAGACTTCGGCGCTCCCGGTGGTTACCGGTCGTTGTCGCGCTCGAAGCGGTTCAGTGCCGACACGATCGCCTTGAACGACGACGTGACGATGTTGGCGTCGATGCCGACGCCCCAGAGCACCCGGTCGTCGATCGCGCACTCGACGTAGGACGCCGCCTTGGTGTCCGAGCCGGCGCCCATCGCGTGCTCGGCGTAGTCGAGCACGCGGACCTCGCTGCCGATCGTCTCCAGCGCCTTGCAGAACGCCGAGACCGGGCCGTTCCCGATGCCCTTCACGGTGAGCCGTTCGCCGTCGACGACGAGGTCGACCTCCACGGTGTCCCGTCCGTCGCCGGCGGACTCGGTGCGGTGGCCGGCGAGCTGGTAGCGGCCCCATCCGGCGCCCCCGTCCGAGGGCAGGTACTCGTCGGCGAAGATCCGCCACATCGCCTCGGGGGTGACCTCGCCGCCTTCGGAATCGGTGTGCCGCTGGACGACGCCGCTGAACTCGATCTGCAGCCGGCGCGGGAACTCCATCTGGTACTCGGTCTTCATGATGTAGGCGACGCCGCCCTTGCCGGACTGCGAGTTGACCCGGATCACGGCCTCGTAGGTGCGCCCGACGTCCTTCGGATCGATCGGCAGGTAGGGCACCGCCCACGGGATCTCATCGACCGTCTTCGATGCTTCGTCGGCGTCCCGGTGCATCCACTCGAAGCCCTTCTTGATGGCGTCCTGGTGCGAGCCGGAGAAGGCCGTGTACACCAGGTCGCCGCCGTAGGGGTGGCGCTCGTTGACCGGCAGCTGGTTGCAGTACTCCGCCGTTCGCCGGATCTCGTCGATGTCGGAGAAGTCGATCTGGGGGTCGATGCCCTGGCTGAACATGTTCATGCCCAGCGTCACCAGGCACACATTGCCGGTGCGCTCTCCGGAGCCGAACAGGCAGCCCTCGATCCGGTCGGCGCCGGCCATGTAGCCGAGCTCGGAGGCGGCGACCGCCTCGCCGCGGTCGTTGTGCGGGTGCAGCGACAGGATCACCGCGTCCCGGTTGTTCAGGTTGCGTCCCATCCACTCGATGGAGTCGGCGTACACGTTCGGGGTGGCCATCTCGACGGTGGCAGGCAGGTTGATGATGACCGGCCAGTCCGGCGTCGGCTCCCAGACGTCCATGACCTTGTTGCAGATCTCGGCGGCGAAGTCGAGCTCGGTGCCGGTGTAGGACTCGGGGGAGTACTCAAAGCGGATCTTGGTGTCGCCCATGCCCTCCATGTGCTTGAGGCACTGCTGCGCCCCGTTGAGCGCGATGTCGACGATGCCCGGCCGGTCGAGCCCGAACACCACGCGCCGCTGCAGCGTGGACGTCGAGTTGTACAGGTGGACGATGGCCTGCGGCGCGCCCTCCACGGCCTGGAACGTGCGCTCGATGAGCTCGTCGCGCGCCTGGGTCAGCACCTGGATCGTCACGTCCTCGGGGATCCGGCCCTCGTCGATGATCCGGCGGATGAAGTCGAAGTCGGTCTGCGAGGCGGCCGGGAAGCCGACCTCGATCTCCTTGTAGCCCATCTTGACGAGGAGCTCGAACATCCGCAGCTTGCGCGGGGTGTCCATCGGGTCGATCAGCGCCTGGTTGCCGTCGCGCAGATCGACCGCGCACCAGATGGGCGCCTTCTCGATGACGGCGTCCGGCCAGGTGCGATCGGGCAGGTCGATGGGCGTGAACGGCTGGTACTTGGAGATCGGCATGCCCGACGGGCGCTGCGGGTTGGTGGTGCGGGTGGTGATGCTCATGAGCAGGGTTCTCCTGTGGCTCGGAAAGAAAGCGGTCCTCGAGTGGGAGGAAGACGATGTGATGGGTGCTCTCGACCGGCGGACATGCCACACACCGCGACGAGAGTGCCGACCTCTAGAAGGTCTCGCCGCGGCGGATAAGGAGAAGCTGGACGCCGTACATCACCCTCGACGATAACCCACCCGCTCGAGCCCGGCACCGACAGGTCCGCCCGGAAGCGTTGCACTGGGTCATGACGCACGACACAATGCCTCCATGTCAGATGACCAGATCAGCCCCGGGCTGCGCCGCGGCTACGCCATGGGAAGCCTCGCCACCGGTGCGTTCGGCACCGTCCCCGGGCTCCTGCTGCTGCCGTACCTCACCGACACGCTGGGGGTCTCGGCTCTGGTGGCCGGGCTGATCGTGTTCCTGCCGAAGGCGTGGGACGTGGTGCTCAATCCGCTCGCCGGCCGGTGGAGCGACGCCGCGGCCGTCCGTACCGGCACGCGGCGGCCGTACCTGCTGTGGGGCGGCCTGGCCCTGGTGGTGTGCTTCGCGCTGCTGTTCGCCGGCGTGCTCACCGGCCCGACGGCCGGCGCCTGGTGGGCGGCGGTCATGTACTTCGGCTGCGCGACGGCGATCTCCTTCTTCGGCGTGCCGTACGTCGCGATGCCCGCCGAGATGACCGACAGCTACCACGAGCGCACCCGCATCATGACCCTGCGGGTCGCCTTCCTCGCCCTCGCGATCCTCATCAGCGGGGCCGGCTCCCCGGCCATCCGCAACGCGATCGGCGGCGTCGAGGGCTACCGCGCCATGGGGCTGTTCGTCTCCGTCGTGATCCTGATCGGTGTCCTCGGCGCGTACTTCGGCACCCGGACGGCCCGCCGCTCCACCGTGCTGTTCAGCGAAGGCACGCTGCTGCAGCAGCTGCGCAGCGTGATCAAGGTCCGCGACTTCACCCTCCTGGCGCTCACCTTCGCCATCCAGTACGCCGCGATCGGCATGATGCTCGCGGGCGTCGACTACGTCGCGACGTACTACCTGAACAACCACGCCGGCGCGTCGATCATCTTCGTGCTGTTCGTCGGGCCCGCGCTGATCACCATGCCGCTGTGGAACCGGTTGGGCCGGCGCTACGGCAAGAAGACCGGGTACCTCTTCTCCTCGAGCCTGATGACGGCCGGCGTGGTCCTGCTGGGGCTCAGCATGCTCGCCGTCGACCCCGCCGCCGGTCAGTACCTCGCGTACGCGATCACGGCGATCATCGGGATCGGGTACGCGGGCGCGCAGGTCTTCCCGCTCGCGATGCTGCCGGACACCGCCGCGGTGGACGCGCGCCGCACCGGCGTCAACCGGATCGGGCTGTTCACCGGGGTGTGGGGGGCGATCGACACCGTCACCATGGCTGCGGGCACCGGCTTCTTCGCGCTGGCGCTGGCGATCGGCGGATACCAAGCCGGCGTCGGGGTCACCGCCGAGGGACCCCGCCAGCCCGCTCTCGTCGCCATCATCGTGGCGTTCACCCTCGTCCCGGCGGTGTTCTTCCTCGCCAGCCTGGTGCTGCTGCGCGGGTACCGGCTCACCGGGCAGGACGTCGAGGAGCGGCTCGCCGACGACGACATCCCGGCCGGGGCCGGCGACTCCAGCGAAGCGGTCGACCCGGTGGAGGCCGGCGCCCTCGCCCCCGGTCGCTACGCGCCCCGCACGACGACCCCGCCGTCCGGGGACTAGGACGCGTCCGGAGCCGCCGCCGGGCCCGCGGCCTCGGCCGCGGCCTGCGCGGGGCTGGCCGCGAGGGCGACGCAGCCGGCGATCGCGGCCCCCACCGCGACGAGGGCCGGCACCGTCCAGCCGGGGCGCACCTGGTCGCCTAGGAACGCGACGCCCGCCGCGCCCGGGAGCACGATCTCGATGACCCACAGCACCGCGGTGACCGGCCCGATCGCGCCCACCTCGAGGGACCGCGCGTAGGCCAGCGCGCCCACCACGCCGAGCGCGACGATCAACCAGAGGGCGGGCTCGGACAGCAGCGGGAGCAGGCCGCCGCCGGTCTGCAGTCCGCGGGCGCCGAAGGCCGCCCCCGAGAACGCCACGCCGCCGGAGATCGCCAGGGTGATCGGGTGCCGTCCGCGGTACCGCAGACCGGTGACCGCCGCGGATACGAGCAGGGTGACGAGCAGGGCGGTAACGAGCCAGGTGGGGGCCGACCCGGCCGCCTCGGCTCCGGCGGAGGCGCCGGTGACCGCCAGCGCCAGCACGACGACCGCGATCGCGGCGCCGTCCCGCGGGGCCAGCCGGGCGCCGAGGAACGCCCGTGCGAGGAGCACCGTCACCGCGAGCGACCCGGCGAGCAGGGCCTGGACGGTGAACAGCGGCAGGCGCTGCAGCGCCACCAGCGAGGCCACCCATGCGAGCAGGTCACAAGCCACCCCCGCGATGTAGGCGGGCCGGACGAGGACGGCGGGGCCGCCGCCCCGCCGGGCGGCAGCGCCCTGCAGCACGCTGCCGAGCCCGTACCCCACGGTGCCCGCGAGGGCCGCGAGCCAGGCCCAGATCGCCATCGCTGCGGCTACGGACGGCCGAGCAGGGAGTCGGAGATGATCTTCTGCTGGATCTCGGAGGTGCCCTCGAAGATCTTGGTCAGCCGGGCATCGCGCCAGTAGCGCTCCACCGCGAAGTCGGTGGTGTAGCCCGCGCCGCCGTGGATCTGGATCCCCTCGCTGGTCACCTGCTCGGCCATCTCCGTGGCGTGCAGCTTGACCATCGCCGCCTGCAGGTTGAGCTCGCCGCGCGGCGCCCCGGCGTCGTAGCCGGTGCAGACCGACTGCAGCAGGCTGCGCGCCGCCTCGACGGAGGTCGCCATCTGCGCGATCTTGAACCGGATCGCCTGGTTGTGGCCGATCGGTTGCCCGAACTGGGTGCGGATCCCGGCGTACTCGATCGAGTCCTCGAGCGCGGCCCGCGCCAGCCCGATCGCGCGAGCGGCGGTGTGGATGCGCGCGACCACCAGGTCGCCCATCGCGACCTTGAAGCCCTCGCCCTCCTGCCCGACGATCATGCCCGGCTCGACCCGCGCGTCGTTGAACGCCAGCTCCCAGGTCTTCCAGCCGTGGTAGCCGATCTTGCGGACCGGGGTGCCCGTGACGCCCTCGGGGAGGGTGCCGCGCTCCTTGGGCATCAGGAAGCAGGTGATCCCGCGGGAACGGTGCGCGGCGTCGACGGGGGCCGTGCGCGCGAACACCTGCAGGTAGTCCGAGCCGTCGGCGAAGGTGCACCACATCTTCTGCCCGCTGATCCGCCATCCTCCGTCGCCGCTGGGGTCGGGGACGGCGCGGCAGGAGATGTTGGCGACGTCCGAGCCGGCCTCGGCCTCGGACAGCGCGAAGGCCGACAGGAACTCGCCGGTCGCCATCCGCGGCAGGTATTCGGCGCGCTGCTGCTCGCTGAAGCCGGTCGTGAACTGCTGCCCACGGGCCACGATCGACGCGACGCTCATCCAGCCGCGGGCGAGCTCCTCGATGACGATCGCGTACTCCGACACGCCCCAGCCCAGGCCGCCGAGCTCCTCGGGGATGAGCATGCCGAAGAACCCGGCCTCGGCCATCTTCTCGCGCAGCGACATCGGGATCTCCCCGAGAATCGGGTCGAGCTCGTTCGCTACGGGCAGCACCTCCTTCGCCACGAAGTCGCGTGCCATCGAGCGGATCTCGATGCGGTCCTCGGTCATGAACGGTTCGTGCGCCACGGCTGCCTCCTGGGTCCGCTACAACCTACGTGGTCGCCGCGTCCCAACATGCGAGAGGTGCGTCCATTTCGGTGTCGGCCTGCTCATATTGGGATGGGGCACCAGGCCGCGTCGGCGTAGACTGCGCTGTGCGGAAGGGACCAGCCCTTGCGCGCAGGATTGAGACCGACGGCCCGCTCTCGACGAGAACCGGGCCGTTTCGTGCGTATGGAGGTGTCGCGGTGGCGCTGGTCGTGCAGAAGTACGGCGGATCGTCTCTGGAGAATGCCGACCGCATCAAGCGGGTGGCCGAGCGGATCGTGGAGACCCGCAAGGCCGGCAACGACGTCGTGGTCGTCTGCTCCGCGATGGGCGACACCACCGACGAGCTCCTCGACCTCGCGACGCAGGTCTCCCCGGTGCCGCCGGCGCGCGAGATGGACATGCTGCTGACCGCCGGTGAGCGCATCTCCAACGCCCTGGTCGCGATGGCGATCAGCAACCTCGGGGCCGAGGCGCGCTCGTTCACCGGGTCGCAGGCCGGGGTGATCACCGACGCCGCGCACGGCAAGGCGAAGATCATCGACGTGACTCCCGGTCGGGTGCGGCAGGCGCTCGACGACGGCGCGATCGCGCTGGTCATGGGCTTCCAGGGCGTCTCGCAGGACACCAAGGAGATCACCACCCTCGGCCGCGGCGGGTCCGACACCACGGCCGTGGCGCTCGCCGCCGGCCTGCAGGCCGACGTCTGCGAGATCTACAGCGACGTCGACGGCGTCTACACGGCCGATCCGCGCATCGTTCCGGACGCCTCGCTGCGCACGCAGGTCTGCTACGAGGAGATGCTCGAGATGGCGGCCTCCGGGGCGAAGATCCTGCACCTGCGCGCCGTCGAGTACGCGCGCGCCAACGACATCCCGCTGCGGGTTCGCTCGTCGTACACCACCGAGCCCGGCACCCTGATCACTGGATACATGGAGGACATCCCGATGGAAGAGGCCATCCTCACCGGCGTCGCGCACGATCGCGGCGAAGCGAAGATCACCGTCGTCGGCGTCGAGGACCAGCCGGGCAGCTCGGGCAAGATCTTCCGCGTCATCGCCGGCACCGAGATCAACATCGACATGGTCGTGCAGAACGTCTCGCAGGTCGGCACCGGCAAGACGGACATCACGTTCACGCTGCCCAAGGGCGACGGCCAGACCGCGATGGAGGCGCTCACCAAGGCGCAGTCCGTCATCGGCTTCGACCGCCTGATGTACGACGACCACATCGGCAAGATCTCGCTCATCGGCGCCGGCATGCGCTCGCATCCGGGGGTCACGGCCACCTTCTGCGAGGCGATCGCCGGTGCCGGCGTCAACATCGAGCTGATCTCGACCTCCGAGATCCGCATCTCCGCGCTCGTGCGGGACGTCGACCTCGACAAGGCCGTCCGGGCGCTGCACGACGCCTTCGAGCTCGGCAGCGACGAGATCGTGGAAGTCCACGCAGGAACGGGACGGTAGCCATCATGGGATTCAACGTTGGAGTGGTCGGCGCGACCGGGCAGGTCGGCGGCGTCATGCGCACGCTGCTCGCCGAGCGCCACTTCCCGATCGAGCGCATCCGGCTGTTCGCCTCGGCGCGGTCGGCGGGATCGACCCTGGACTTCGCCGGCGAGCAGATCACCGTCGAGGACGCCGCCACGGCCGATCTGTCGGGTCTCGACATCGCGCTGTTCTCGGCGGGCGGCTCGACCTCCAAGGCGCTCGCGCCGAAGTACGCCGAGGCAGGCGCGGTCGTAATCGACAACTCATCGGCGTGGCGCATGGACCCGGACGTCCCGCTGATCGTGAGCGAGGTCAACGGCGCGCAGATCGCGGAGGCCCGCAAGGGAATCATCGCCAACCCGAACTGCACGACGATGGCCGCGATGCCGGTGCTGAAGGTGCTGCACGACAAGGCCGGCCTGCGCCGGCTCGTGGTGACGACGTTCCAGGCGGTCTCGGGCTCCGGGCTCGCCGGTGTGGAGGAGCTGGCCGGCCAGATCGCCGCCGTCGGCGACGCCTCATCCCTCACGCACGACGGCCGCTCGGTCGACTTCCCCGCGCCGAACAAGTACGTCGCGCCGATCGCCTACAACGTGCTCGCCCAGGCGGGCAGCTTCGTCGACGACGGCACCGGCGAGACCGACGAGGAGCAGAAGCTGCGCAACGAGTCGCGCAAGATCCTCGGCATCCCGCAGCTGCGGGTCGCCGGGACCTGCGTCCGGGTGCCGGTCTTCACCGGCCACTCGCTGTCGATCAACGCCGAGTTCGACTCGCCGATCGCCCCGGACGAGGCCGTCGCCGCGCTGACCGGTGCGCCCGGCGTCGCCCTGGCCGACGTGCCGACGCCGCTGATGGCGGCCGGCCAGGACCCGTCGTACGTCGGTCGCATCCGCCAGGACCCCACCGTCGACGGCGGCCGCGGCCTCGCGCTGTTCGTCTCCAACGACAACCTCCGCAAGGGCGCCGCGCTGAATGCGGTGCAGATCGCAGAGCTGGTGGCCGCCGCTCGCTAGCCGTGGCCGCCAGATCAAGTTAGGCTGTCCTTGTTTAGGTATGCCTAACCTGCGCAGGCGGGTCGACCAGTGAGAGGTAATGCGAGTGCTGCTGCCCGTCACCGCGCGCTGCCCGCTGCCGTTCATCGCCGAGCTGGGCGCCCGCGGCAGCGCGGTCGCACTCGCTGACGAGCACCAGTCGCTGTCGTACGGCGAGCTCGCGGCCCGGGTCGCCGACCTCGCCGCTCGGCTGCCGGACCAGGGCCCACGCCGGATCTGCGCCGTGCCGCTGGACCGCCGCGTCGAGAGCGTCATCGGCTACCTCGCCGTGCTGGCCGCCGGGCACGTCGCCGCCGTCGTCGCCCCGGGGCGGGAGCGGGACGTCGAGGCCCTGCGACCAGCCCTGGTGGTCGACGGCGAGCACCTCGCGCACACCGGGGACCGCGGCGCGGCGGCACCGGAGGCTCTCGCGGTCCTGATGAGCACGTCCGGCTCCACCGGCAGCGCGAAGCTGGTCGCGCTCAGCCACCAGAACCTCCAGGCCAACGCGACGGGGATCGCCGCCACGCTGCGGCTCGAGGCCGACGACGTCGCCATCACCTCGCTGCCGCTGCACTACTGCTACGGGCTCTCCATCCTGCACAGCCACCTCGCGGCCGGCGCATCGGTGGTGCTCACCGACCTCCCTGTCACCGACGAGGGATTCTGGCGGCTGGTGCACCGGCGCGGCGTCACGTCGGTCGCCGGCGTACCGCACAGCTTCGCGATGCTGCGCGGCAGCGGATTGACCGACCGCGTGCTGCCGAGCGTCCGGCGCTTCACCTGCGCCGGGGGCGCGCTGGCGGCCGACGAGGCACGCGAGCTCCGCGAGATCGGCGCGCGCCAGGGCTGGGACCTGTACGTCATGTACGGCCAGACGGAGGCGACCGCGCGGATGGCGGTGCTCAGCCCGGAGGACGCCGAGCGCGCGCCCGGCTCGGTCGGCTCGGCCGTTCCCGGCGGTCGCTTCGAGATCGAACCGGTCGCCGACCACCCGGACCCCCGTGTCGGGGAGATCGTCTACCGCGGACCGAACGTGATGCTCGGCTACGTCCGGACGCCCGCCGACCTCGCAGACCTCCAGCCGCTGGATCGTCTGCATACCGGTGATCTGGGCTACCTCGACGCCGACGGCCTGCTGCACGTCGTCGGACGGCGCGCCGGCTTCGTGAAGGTCTGCGGCAAGCGCGTCGATCTGGCGCAGCTGGAGCGGATCGCCCTCGAGTGGGCGAGCGAGGCGTGCGCCGTCGGTGCCGACGACGCCCTGCAGATCGTCTGTGTGCCCCGCGGGCCGCTGGACGCCGACCGCGTCCGGTCGCTGCTGCTCGACCGCGTCGACCTGCCCTCCGGCGCGCTGCGGGTCCTCGAGGTCGACGCGCTGCCGCGGCTCGCCTCCGGGAAGGTCGACCGGCGCGCGGTCGAGGCGCTCGCGGCTGCCTCACTCGAGGATCGGGACGCCGCCGCGGCGACCGGCGTCCTCGGTCTCTACCGCGGGCTCACCGGCTGCGCGTCCGCCACCGTCGACGACTCGTTCGCGTCGCTCGGGGGCGACTCGCTCACCTACGTCGAGCTCTCGGTACGGCTCGAGGACCTCATCGGCAGCCTCCCGCAGGACTGGCACCTGCGCACCATCCGCGAGCTGTCCGAGCAGACGACCGCGCGCTCACGCTGGGCGAGCGTCGAGTCGAGCGTGCTGCTGCGCGCGGTCGCGGCGCTGACCATCCTCGGTACGCACATCGGGCTGTTCACCCTGCTCGGGGGAGCGCACACCCTGCTGGCCGTGCTCGGCTTCAACATCGCCCGCTTCGGGCTCGCCGGGCGCGGCGTGCGCCAACGGACCGCCCGGCTCGCGCGCACGGCGCTCGCGATCGGCGTGCCGACCATCGTGTGGGTGGTCCTGGCGCACCTCGCGCTCGGCGTGTACGGCGTGCCCAACATGCTGCTGCTGAACTGGATAGCCGGCCCGCGCGGCTGGGACGACACCGACCAGCTCTGGTTCATCGAGACCGCGGTGTGGAGCACCCTCCTGCTCGCGATCGTGCTGGCGCTGCCCCCGGTGAGCCGGCGGCTCGAGCGGCGGCCGTTCGCGGTGTTCGGCGTCCTGCTCGGTCTCGCGCTCGTGCCGCGCTTCGTGATCCTGCCGTTCGTCCACGGTCCGGTGCGCGGCCTGCTCCCGTTCGCGTTCTGGCTGGTGGTGCTCGGCGCGGCGGTGGCGCTCGCCACGACGACCGCCGCGCGCGTCGTCCTCAGCGTGGTCACCGTCGTGAGCGTCGCCGGCTTCTACGACCTGCCGGGCCGCGAGACCTACATCGCGCTCGGCATCCTCGCGCTCATCTGGGTCCCGAGCGTGCGGGTGCCCCGGTTCAGCGTGCCGCTGATCGCCGTCGTGGCGAGCGCCTCGCTCTACATCTACCTGATCCAGTGGCAGGTCTTCCCCCACCTGTCCAACCCTGCCGTCGCGTTCGCGCTCAGCGTGCTCGCCGGCGTCGCAGGGTGGGCCATCGTCCGGCAGGCACAGATGCTCCTACGCCGCCGGACGGCGTCCTCCCGCCCACCTGCCCGAGACGAGCTGATCGAAGTATGAAACGAATCGCGCTACCCCTCCTGGCGATCCTGTCCCTGCTGGTCACCGGCTGCGCCGCCGCCGGCACCGGTGACGGGCTGGACCCGAGCAAGCTGACGGTCTACTCCTCCCAGCACGAGAACATCACGAAGGCGTGGGTCGCCGGGTTCACCAAGCAGACCGGCATCAAGGTGCAGGTGCGCTTCGGCAAGGACGCGTCGATGGGCAACCAGATCGTCGAGGAGGGGGACACCAGCAAGGCCGACGTGTTCCTGACCGAGAACTCCCCGGCGATGACGACCGTGCAGAACGCCGGTCTGCTCGCGGACGTCAGCGACTCCACGCTGGCCCAGATCCCCGCAGACCGCGCGCCGTCGAACAAGAAGTGGACCGGCATCGCCGCCCGCTCCACCGTGCTGGTCTACAACCCGTCCATGATCAGCGAGGCGGACCTGCCGAAGTCCCTCATGGACCTCGCCGACCCGAAGTGGAAGGGCAAGTGGGGCGCCGGCGCGACCGGCGCCGACTTCCAGGCGATCGTCGCGGGCATGCTCGCCGCCAAGGGCGCCGATGCGACCGAGGCGTGGCTGAAGGCGATGAAGAGCAACGCGACGGTGTTCCAGAACAACATCGTCACCATGAAGGCGGTCAACGCCGGCGAGGTGCCGCTCGGCGTGATCTACCACTACTACTGGTATCGCGACCAGGCCGGGACCAAGGAGGGCAGCGGCCACACCGCGTTGCACTACTTCAAGAACCAGGACCCGGGGGCGTTCGTCAGCCTGTCGGCCGGCGGCGTCCTGAAGTCCAGCAGGCACGCCGACGAGGCGCAGAAGTTCCTGGCGTACGTCACCTCGCCGGAGGGCCAGGCCGTGCTCAGCGAGAGCGGGTCGAAGGAGTACGCCGTCGCCGAGGGCGTCGCCTCCGATCCGGCGCTGCCGCCGCTGGACACCCTGGACGCGCCGAAGATCGATCCGTTCACCCTCGACGCCAAGAAGGTCGCCCAGCTGATGACGGACGCCGGCATCCTCTGATGAGCAGCACGCTGAGCGCCACGCACCGGCCCCGATGGTCCTTCCCGTCGTGGCTGGTCCTGCTGTCGGCTGCCAGCGTCGCCTCGCTCGTCCTGCTGCCCATCGCGGTCATCGTCTCGCGCGGAGCGGGGGTGGGTCTCGAAGGCGCGGTCACGACCCTGGTACGTCCGCGGGTCGGCGAGCTGCTGCTCAACACGCTCAGCCTGGCGGCGATCACGGTCGCCGGCACCACCGTGCTCGGAGTGGGTGCGGCGTGGCTCGTCGAGCGCACCACGCTGCGCGGCCGGGCGTTCTGGCGCAGCCTGCTCATCGCGCCGCTCGCGGTGCCGGCGTTCGTCGTTGCCTTCGGCTGGCTCACGCTGGCCCCGTCCATGCAGGGCCTCGCCGGCGCTGCGGTCGTCACCACGCTGGCGTACTTCCCCTTCGTGTTCCTGCCCGTCGCGGCGGTGCTGCGCGGCCTGGACCAGGCGGGGGAGGACTCCGCCCGCGCGCTCGGCCTGTCGGCGTTCGCCACCCTGCGCCGGGTCGTGCTGCCCCAGTGCCGGGCGGCGATCAGCGGCGGCGCGCTCCTGGTCACCCTGCACGTGTTCGCCGAGTACGGCGTCCTGGAGATGATGCGCTTCCCGACGTTCACCACGGCGATCCTCGAGCAGTTCGCGATGGGCAACAGCGCCACGACCGGCTCGCTGCTGGCCTGCGTGCTGGTCGTGCTGTGCGTGCTCGCCCTCGCCGTCGAGCGGCTCGCCCGCGGGACCGCCCGGGTGGCGCGCACCGGCCGCGGCACGATCCGGCACGGCACCCCGCACCGCATCGGCTGGTGGTCGATCCCGGTCACCGCCGGGCTGCTGCTGGTCCTCGCCGGCGCGATCGGCGTGCCGGTCACGGCCGTGCTGCGGTGGCTCTCGAAGAACACCGATCCGTTCGGCGGCGGCCTGGGCATGGCGGTGCTCGCCACCCTCGAGCTCGCGGCGTACGCGAGCGTGCTCGCGGTGCTGGCGGCGCTCCCGATCGTCTGGCTCGCGGTGCGCGGACGGCGACGCGGCGCCTCGATCTTCGAACGCGCGACCTATCTGGCCAGCGCGCTGCCGGGCGTCGTGGTCGCGCTGGCATTCGTCGCGGTGTCGGTGCGGTTCGCCCGCGGCCTGTACCAGACCGGGTTCCTGCTCGTCCTGGCGTACGTCGTGCTGTTCCTGCCGCGCGCCGTCGTGGCGGTCCGATCCGGCCTCGAGCACGCCCAGCCGGCGCTCGTGGAGAGCGCCCGATCACTGGGCATCTCGTCGTTCGGTGCCTTCCGGCGGGTGGTGCTCCCGCTCATGGCGCGGCCGATCGCGGCCGGCGCCGTCCTGGTGTTCATGGCCGCCAGCACCGAGCTGACCGCGACGCTGCTGCTCGCGCCGACCGGCGTCAGCACGCTGGCCACCGGCTTCTGGGCGGCCAGCGACCAGCTCGACTACGTCACCGCGGCGCCGTACGCGCTCGCCCTCATCGTGCTGTCGGTACCGTTGAGCGTCACCCTCATGCGCGAAGCCGCTCGGAAGAAGTAGCGAATGGTAGATCTGCAGGTCGACCGCCTCGGCGTCGCCTACGGTCGCGTCAGCGTGCTCGACGGCATCACGCTGTCGGTACCCAGCGGCACGACGACCGCGATCCTCGGCCCGTCCGGCTGCGGCAAGACCACGCTCCTGCGCGCGATCGCCGGATTCCTGCGGCCGACCACCGGGACCGTCCGGCTCGGTGACCGGATCGTCTGCGGCCCGCGCGACTGGGTGCGGCCCGAGCACCGCCAGGTCGGCTACGTCTCGCAGGACGGCAACCTCTTCCCGCACCTGTCCGTCGCCGACAACATCACCTTCGGGATGCCGTGGCGGCAGCGCCGGGCGCGCTCGCGCGTCGGCGAGCTGCTCGAGCTCGTCGGCCTCGACGAGACGGTCGCCTCGCGCTCTCCGGATCAGCTCTCCGGCGGCCAGCAGCAGCGCGTCTCGCTGGCCCGGGCGCTCGCCATCGACCCGCGGCTCGTGCTGCTCGACGAGCCGTTCTCCTCGCTCGACGTGGCGCTGCGGGCCAGCACCCGGGAGGCGGTCGCCGCGGCGCTGCGCGCGGCCGACGCGACCGTCGTCTTGGTCACCCACGACCAGAGCGAGGCGCTCTCGTTCGCCGACCAGGTCGCCGTGATGCGCGGCGGCCGGTTCGCGCACGTGGGCGACCCGGTGGAGCTCTACCAGCGGCCGGCCGATCTCGAGACCGCCACCTTCGTCGGGGACGCCGTCGTCCTGCCGGGCGACGTGCGGGGCTCCCGGGTCGAGTGCGTGCTCGGCGAGCTGCCCCAGGTGGGGGCCAGCGCCGACGGCCCCGCGGACGTCCTGGTGCGCCCCGAGCAGCTGGCGGTGTCCGCCCTGCTGACCGCCTCGGCCGCCGGCGAGCGGCCCGCCCCCGGTGAGATAGGCGGCGTGGTCGCGGGCAGCACGTTCCACGGCCCGGACGCCGTGCTCGACATCCGGCTGGACACCGGCGGCACGGTCCGCGCGAAGGTGCCCGCGCACCGGCTGGTTCCGCGGGGCGGCGCCGTCCGGCTCACCGTGGAGGGCCCGGTCCTGGCGTTCTCTCGGAAGGGCGATCCCGCCACCAGCGGCCCCTGACGGGCCGCCCCGCGAGCTATCGACGTCCCCGCAGCAGCGTCGTGATCTCGGTGACCGCGCGCTGCAGCTCCGCCGCGAGCCTCGACAGCGGCCCGGCCACCGGCGCGGGCGTGCTCAGGCAGACGAAGCCGTGCTCCGGCGCGAGAGCGTAGGCGACCCCGATGCACGACGCGCCCGTGGCGCCGAACCCCCACGAGTCGACGGCCTCGGTGACCGCCGCCGACGTGCTGAGCGCGTCATCGCGCATCCGCTGCCAGCCGGGGCTGCCGAAGAGCGCCGGCTGGTCTCGGATGCCGAGCTGCGCGCCGCGCCGGACGCGGATGCGATCGAGCTCCCAGAGGTGCTGCTCTGGCGCGTCGCCGCGCCGACATGCGCGCACCCTGGCCGCGTGCGCCTCGGCCGCCGCGTCGAAGGCCGCGATGCGCCGGGCGTCGTCCGCATCCTCGGTCATCGCCCGGGTGAATGCGACGAGCTGGGGCGTGACCACCCGCATCGCCTCGGTGCGCCCGTTGCGCCAGCCGCGGGTGGCGATCGACTCGTACGTGGCACCCACCCCGCCTCGCGCGCGAACCTGCGCGAGCTGCAACGCGATCTGGAAGAAGGCGTCCGGGGAGCAGCCGAGCGACTTCGCGGCGTCGCGGCTCAGCCCGTCGATGGGTACCCGACGCAGCGCCGTTCGGTCACCGAGCACCTCGAAGTCGGCGAGGGCGCGGTCGACGCGGGCGCGCAGGTCGTCATCGAGGCGGAACGCGACCGGACGGACCGCCGGCGCACCCTCCGCTGCGGCCGGGAGGCGCCGCGGCGCGGCCAGATCCTCGATGAGGGTGAGGATCGTCATGCCGTCGAGCAGGCAGTGCTCGCTGTTCAGACCGGCCGTGCCGTCGGGGAAGACCACGAACGTGGTGGCCAGATCGAACCAGCGGTCGCGGCCGGACCCGGCCAGCAGGGCGTGGTCGATCGCCTGGGCGTCGGCGGGCTGCTCGCTCTCCAGAGCCAGTCCGCACATGGCCGTCTGCACCCACTCCAGCGCTGCGTCGTTGCCCGTCGCCCGCAGTGCCTCCCGGTCGGTCGCCCACTGCGCGCGGGGGCCGGTGGTCAACGCCCCGACGGGGTGCGCGGCGGGGCTGCCGACGGCTGCGGTGATCCGCGCCAGCGCGGTCCGCAAGGCTGCCTCGGCGTACGGCACGCCGGCCTCGTCGAGGACGTCGAGGGCGAACAGGTGGCCGCGGAAGAACACCAGCACGTGGCGCGCCGCCGACGGGCCGGCGCCGCCGGTGTACTGGGTGCGCACCGTGTCGCGTTCGACGCCCGGGATGCGCATGGTGCAGAACAGGTGGCGCAGCTGCCGCTCGGACGTCGGCGTGGCGCTGCGGGGCAGCTCGTCGCGGTCGATCCGCAGCCGCAGGTCCACGGCGCGCCGCAGCAGCCCGGCTGCGCGCTGGAGCTGGCCCGCGTCGTGGCCCGCTTCGGAACGGAACCGGAAGAAGAAGTTCGCGTTCACGGCGATCGGGTCGCGGCGGCCGAGATAGCGATCGCGCCAGAACTCGTCTAGCCAGCTGGCGTTGCGCTCGTCCGCGTCGTACCGCTCGAGCTCGGACTGCAGGAGCGGCCCGTCGCCGGCGAGGAAGGCACCCACCGCGTCGCGGGTACGTGCCAGCTCGTCGGGTGAGAGCAGCGGCGCGCACCAGTCCAGGAAGAGCCGGCAGCTGCGCTCCAGACGCGGGAGCGGCGCGCGCGGCAAGGCCGCTTCGCGTTCGCCGAGGCCGGTCATCCGTAGATGCTAGCCGCACCGGTCGCGTACATTGTCGGTCAGATGACCTGCTCGGGGGTGGATCGGTGGAAGCTGGCAAGGAGTCCGACGGCGCTGCGCCGGCCGCGCATCAGGTGGCGCGGGCACGGGACACGGGGCGCGCGAGCCCGCCCGGCCAGGACTCGTTCGCCGCGGCGGCGGCCCGGGTCGTCGACTATCTCAACAAGAGCACGCCGATGTCGGACTGGTCGGTCTCCCGGGTCGCCGGTGGTGAGCAGGTGCACCTGTACGTGAGCGGTCAGGAGCTGCTCACGGTGGGCGACCGGTTTCGTTGGCAGGAGGTGTACTGCTACCGCATGGCCGCAGGGGCGTCCCCGGTGGTGCCGGACGTGCAGATCTCCCCGGAGTACGCCGACCTGAGCGTCGGGATGGAGATACACGCGTACGCCGGACAGCCCATCATCGACTCCTCGGGCGGGTTGTTCGGGGTGCTGTGCGGGGTCGGTGCGGATCCGCTGCAGACCGAGCTCGACGTCGACCTCGCGCTCCTGGAGACGTTCAGCGACCTGCTCGCCGATCACCTGGTGCTGGCGCGCCAGGCGGACGAGCGCTGGCGTCGCTCCGAGCTGGCCGAGCTGGCCGCCAGCACCGATCCGTTGACCGGCTTGCTGAACCGCCGCGGCTGGGAGGCCTACCTGGAGGACGCCGCCGCCCGGGCGACGACGTACGGCGACCTGTCTGCGGTCGTGGTGATCGACCTGGACGGTCTGAAACGGGTCAACGACGAGCGCGGGCACGCTGCCGGCGACGCGTTCCTTCAGCAGGCGGCGGAGGCGTTGTCGGGCTGTCGCCAGGACGGTGACCAGGTCGCTCGCATCGGCGGGGACGAGTTCACCGTGCTCGTCGACGGCGTGGCCAGCGCCGACCTGGATGCGTACGCGCAGCGCTACCGAAGCGCCCTCGGCGCGGCGGGAGTGCTGGCCTCGCTCGGGCACGCGCTGGTCGTTCCCGGCGATGTCGGAGGCCGGCGGGCGTTCGAGCTCGCCGATGCCGCCATGTACGAGGACAAGAAGCGTCGCCGGCTGGCCTGAGCGCTGTGGCAACGGGCTACGAGCGGTCCTGGATCGGCATGACCACTTCGCGAAGAATGAGCTGCACGGCAGCAGCGACGGGCACGGCGAGTAGTGCTCCGGTCACCCCGAGCAAGGCGGCGCCGACAAGTATCGCGACGATCACCGACCCGGTCGAGATATCGACCTGGCGCCGCATGACCCGCGGATAGAGCCAGTACACCTCGAACAGGTGCTGTGCCAGGTAGAACAACCCGGCGATGAGGCCCGTTGCCGCGGAAACGGTGAAGCCGAGCAGCGTCATCGAGACGCCGATGGTGATCGGCCCGATGATCGGGACGAAGTCCAGGAGCATGGCGGCGAGGCCGATCGCCCATGGATACGGTAGGCCGGCGATGGCGGCGAATGCGCCGGCGACGATCCCGGCCTGCAGGGCAACGATGCTCATGCCCAGCAAGTAGCCGCCCATCTGGTCGAGAATTCGGTCGCCGAGGTCTTGGACGCGTTCCCGTCGGGACGCCGGCGCCGTCCGGTACGCCGCCCGCTTGAGCCGTGGATACGCCGCCAGGAACACCAAGGTGAGGACCAGGACGACCACGAGGTCGAATGCGATCCCCGCCGCGGCGAGGCCTGCGTTCAGCAACCCATCGGCCGCGCTGCTGCCGAGCTCCTGCGCCAGGTCGGAGGACTGAAGCTGATCTATGAAGTGGAACTGGCGGTCGAGATCGCGGATCAGGGAATTTCGCTCGAGAGCCTGGAGGAGGCTCGGAAGTGATCTCGCGAATGCGAGCACCTCGGTCGCGATCGGCGGAACGATGGCATAGAGGGCGCCGGTCAGCGCAACCAGCAGCGTGATGAACACGATGGCGACCGAGACTCCGCGTCGCAGTCCGCGGCGCATGAGCACGCGCACACCAGGGTCCAGGCCGATCGCGATGATCGCAGCGACCGCGATGAGGAGGAGGGTGTGGCGGGTCGCCGCCACCGCCAGATATGCCACGTACGCGAGTGCGACGCCGAGCGCTGCAAAGAACCCGGTCCGAAAGGGCCGCTCGAGCTGCCGACGCTGTCGGGTGATCCCGCTCGAATCCCGGTGCGGAATCGACGCGGGAGGTCGCGAGCTGCTCAGCTCCGCAGCCCGCCGCGCACGTTGCGCATTCATGCGTGCAGCGACGCGCGCCAGGGTCCGGCGCTGCTGCGTCCGGCGTTGGTCTGTGGCCGCGGCTGTGGTGGACGGATCGCCGGGCTCACCGGCGCCGTGGTCGCTGTCGCCTTGCTTCACTGAGCATCCCCCGCCGCTGCCGCTATCTGCCCGTGGCTTCCTTCACCTGATGGCGTCGATGAGCGTCCAGGCTAGCCGGTGAATGTCGCGCAGACCGCGAGACGAACGTGGGGGCGTCCACACAGAGCCCCGTCGCCGGCTGGGGAACCGCCGGCGAGCTCAACCGGTCGCGTGGACGTGGTTGTTGGGGAGCGGAAGACCCGCGACGATCATGCTGAACGCCTCGTCGATGAGCGCGGGCAGCGTGTCGGGCGTCGCGCCGGTGCGCGCCCACATGCGGGTGGCGCTCTGCACGGCGGATATCGCCGCCGCGCTGACCAGCCACGGGTACATGTCGGATTCCACGCTGGTGCCGGTCCGGCGGGCGATGCTTTCGCGCAGCTCGCCCTCCAGGACGCCGAGGCGGGCCATCTGGAAGGGCTGCAGCGACGGGTACTGCTCGGCGAGCTGTGCCTTCACCGCGCTCAGCTGCAACTGCTCGTCGGTGCGGTCGCGAATGAAGGCGACTAGCACCGCCCGCAGCGATTCCAGCGGTGGCTCGCCCTCCGGGCGCGCGGCGAAGTCCTCCAGCAGGCGGAGCGAATCCCGCGTGCCGGCGGCCACGACCGCCTCCTCCTTGCACGAGAAGTAGTTCGACACGGTGCGGGGGGAGACGATCGCCTGCTGGGCGATCTCCTCGATGGTTACGTTGTCGAGACCCTTCTCGAGGGTGAGCTGCAGCGCGGCATCCGCGATCGTCTCGCGGGTCATCTGCTTCTTGAGCTCTCGAAGGCCGAGTTCCTGGTCTCCCACGCCTTGATCGTACACTGCGAAATCGGAGAACTTTCCGAAACGGTAAAAAGACGGCACGATCTCGGCGCTCCTGAAATCCGGAATTTTTCCGACCCTTGCAGCGGGCTCTCTTGGGCCTCCGCCAAACGATCGGCACAACCAGTAGTTTTCCGGTTGTACGCGGCAGTATGCGGTGATATAACACGCCGCGTAAAGTGTGATCTATATCTCGGTAAAGTTCTGGATCACGAAATCTTGCGCATTCGGAAAACTTATCTCACTCTCTATCTCGAGCGCCAGTTCCGCCCCGGGCCGGCGTACCAGGCGAGTCGGTTGCCCCGAGCGCCCTATTTCAAGGAGTTCACCGTGACTGGTGTCTACGCTTTCCTGTTCAGCACGATCCACGCCACCCAGGCGCGCTTCGCCGACCGCAAGGACCGCGGCGCGACCGCCGTCGAGTACGGCCTGCTGGTCGGCCTCATCGCGGTCGTGATCATCGTCGCGATCACCCTGCTGGGCGACCAGCTGTTGGCCCTCTTCAACACCACCGCCGAGAAGGTCAAGAGCACCGTTCCCACCTCCGGTGCCGCCCCGACGACCTGATCCCGCTACTGATGACACCGGCTGGGGTGTGGCGCTCCTCGTGGAGCGCCACACCGTAGCTCTTTGAAAGGACGAGCGCATGAAGGCAGCTGGCCGTGACCGCGGTGCCGCGGCGGTCGAGTTCGCCCTCGTGGTGCCCGTCCTGATCCTCATCGTCGTCGGGATCATCGAGTTCGGCCGGACGTACAACGTGCAGACGACCCTCTCGGGCGCCGCCCGAGAGGGCGTCCGGGTGATGGCCTTGCGCAACGACCCGGTCGCCGCGAAGGCCGCGGTCAAGTCGGCCGCGGCCGGGCTGTCCCTCTCCGACACGCAGATCAGCGTGTCACCCACCTCCTGCACGGTGGCGGCCGGCGCGCAACCGCCCACCGCGACCGTGACGGTCACCTACCGGGTGAGCTTCCTGACCGGGCTGCTCGGCTCCGGCATCACGGTGAGCGGCAAGGGGGTCATGCGATGCACCGGCTGACGAACGACCGCGGCGCCGTCGCGGTGCTCGTCGCACTGCTGATGGTTCCGCTGATCGGGTTCGCCGCCGTCGCCATCGACGTCGCGGCGATGTGGTCGGAGAAGCAGAAGCTGCAGACCGGCGCCGACGCGGCCGCGCTCGCGATCGCGCAGGACTGCGCCCGCAGCGCCTGCGGCCAGCCCGGCCAGACCGCCCAGAACCTGGCCACCGCCAACTTCCCGGGCGGCCAGGCCCTCGGCGCCGTCACCGACCCGGCCCTCACGGCCACCTCGGGCAAGGTCACCGTCCGCACCTCCACCGTCAGCAAGCACCTGTTCGCGCCGGTCCTAGGGATCGGCAGCAGCCCGGTAGCCGCCCAGGCCACCGCCGGCTGGGGCAGCCCCAACGGCGGGACGGCGGTGCTCCCGCTGGCCTTCTCCTGGTGCGAGTTCAAGGCGCAGACCGGTGGCGGACTGCCGTCGAGCACGACGACGCAGACCATCTACTTCACGAAGACGTCCGGCACCACCGGCTGCACGGGGCCGTCGAACAACCTCGTGCCCGGCGGCTTCGGCTGGCTCAGCGTCAACGCCGGCACCTGCAAGACGACGAGCGCGATCAACTCGACGATGTGGACGTCGACCGGTGCCTCGGTGCCCACAGGGTGCAGCGTCGGCGACTTCTCGGCGCTGCAGAACCGCACGGCGCTGTTGCCGATCTTCGACCAGTCGGGCGAGAACGGCACGAACGCCTGGTATCGCGTCTACGGCTACGCCGCCTTCCAGATCACCGGCTACTACTTCGGCGGACAGTACGTCTGGAACGAGGGGCCCTGCAAGGGCGAAGCGCGGTGCATCCGCGGGTACTTCACGCAGTTCGTGGACCTCTCGAACGTCTTCACCTACAGCACCGATGCGCCCAAGATGGGCGCCGGCATCGTCTCCCTGAAAGGCTAGAAGGCTCGATCATCATGAACCGTCGATTCATCGCCGCGATCTCGGCCGTGGTGCTCGCCATTCTCGGCACGTTCGTGCTGCTGAAGTACGTCGCCGGTGCCGACCAGCGGGCGGCGGCCGGCACGCAGACGACGACGGTGCTGGTCGTCGGCGACGCGGCCGTGCCGAAGGGCACCTCCGCGGCCGACCTCGCCGCGCACCTCGTGGCCAAGCCGCTGCCCGTCGACGCGGTGGCCGCGGGCGCGATGACCACCCTCGACGGTCTCGCCGGCAAGGTCACCACCGTCGACCTGCAGCCTGGCGAGCAAGTGCTCGCCAGCCGGTTCGAGGACCCGAAGTCGCTGGTCTCTCCCCAGCAGGTGGCCATCCCCGCCGGCATGCAGGAGGTGTCGATCCTGCTCGATCCCCAGCGGGTGATCGGCGGCATCGTGAAGCCGGGTGACCACGTCGCCGTCTATGTGACCGCGGGCCCGGAGACCGCTCTCGCGCTCAGCAAGGTCCTGGTCAGCAACGTCCAAGGCGGCGTGGCACCGCCCCCGGCGCAGAATGCGAGCGGTGGGACCGCACCGGCGTCCGCGTCCGCGGCGGCCTCGGCGCCCGCTCCGGCGGCCGGGCCGGCACCGAGCGGGAGCGTGATGCTCACCTTCGCGCTCGCGCCCACCGACGCCCAGAAGCTGATCTTCAGTGCCGAGCACGCCTCGATCTGGCTGGCCCTGGAGCCCGCCGATGGATGACCACATGACGTACCGCAGCTGTGACAGGACGGAGGAGGACAGATGAGCCGGATCGTGCTCGCCAGCGGATCGGCCGACCTGCAGCAGCGGGTCCAGGAGGCGACGGCGGGCGGCAGCATGTCCCTGTGGCAGACGCCGTTCCCACAGGACCCGGCGCAGCTGCTCGAGCCACTGGCGAAGTACCTGCCGCCGGACGCCGTCGTCCTGGATCCCGGTCCGGCCGGTATCGAGAAGGGCCTCGAGCTCGCGGCCCGATTCGATCACTACTACCCGGCGGCGAGCGTCGTGCTGATCAGCGATCGCGGTGACATCACGCTGCCGGCGATGCGCGCCGGCGTGCGTGACGTGCTGCACCCGGCAGCCGACATCGCGGATGTCCGGGTCGCCCTCGAGCGCGCCGTCCGCGCGAGCACCCGCGCGATGCGAGGCGACACTGCCCTCGCGGGCCCGCCGCCGGTGAGCGGTCGGGTCATCAGCGTCGTCTCCCCGAAGGGTGGCGTCGGCAAGACGACCGTGGCCACGAACCTCGCGGTCGGCCTGACCGCGCTCGAGCCGACCTCGACCGTGCTGGTCGACCTGGACCTGCAGTTCGGTGACGTCGCGTCGAGCCTTGACCTCGGCTTCGAGTACGCCCTGCCGGACGCGGTACGCACGCCGGCCGGACCCGACACGATGATCCTCAAGACGTTCCTGACGCAGCACGCGACCGGTCTGTACGTGCTCTGCGGGTCGGACTCGCCGGCCGACGCCGACGCGGTCAGCCCGCAGCAGGTCGGTGATCTGCTGGTGATGCTCGCCTCGGAGTTCCGCTACGTGGTGGTCGACACCGGACCGGGCCTCTCGGAGCACACGCTGGCCGCGATGGACCAGTCGACGGACCTGGTCCTGGTCACCAGCTCCGACGTGCCCGGCGTCCGGGGTCTGCGCAAGGAGCTGCAGATGCTCCAGGAGCTGGACCTGGTTCCCGACGCGCGGCACGTGCTGCTCAACTTCGTCGAGCGCAACGGCGACCTCTCGCAGGCGGACGTCGAGGCGACGATCGGCGCCGACATCGACCTGCTGCTGCCGCGGTCGAAGGCCGCGGCAGCATCGATGAACCGCGGGGTGCCGCTGCTGCAAGGCGGCGGCCGCGACCCGCTGACCAAGCAGCTGCAGCGGCTGGTCGACCGGTTCGCGCCGGCGCCGGCGCCGTCCGTCGCGCCGGACCGGCAGCGTGGCCGCCACTACCTTCGCCGGTCGGAGGCGTCATGAAGCTCTCCGAGCGGCTGAGCGCCGCGCGTTCCAGCCAGGCCGGCAGCCAGGAAACCGCCGCCCCGGCGGCCGTGGCGCCGGTGGCCCTGCCGGCGACGGCGACGCGGCCACCCG
>NZ_WBKP01000046.1 GCF_009602465.1 Cumulibacter manganitolerans
GATCGGCAGCGCCACCGACCGCGCCCAGGCCCTGACGGCCCATCCGGCTCGTGCGGCGGGCCGCGCGGCCGCCGGCGCCGAGCAGGCGCCACGCCGTGTAGGAGGAGATCATGCCGCTGGAGGTCATGCCGGCGACGCCACCGCCGCCCGCGGCGTGGAAGCCCTCCAGCGCGCCGCGCATCTTCCACGCCACCACCAGCGTGACGATGTTGAAGAACCCGGACATGAAGTAGCCGTACGTGCCCATCGAGGCGTTGATGATCGAGGTGACGATCGCGACCGCGCCGATCGTCAGCGTGATCAGCACGCTCTGCAGCAGCACCGTCAGGATGCCGTGCAGCCACTGCATCCCGGCGCGTCGGGGCGCGCCGGGAATGACCCACAGGGCGAGGAAGAACGGGCCGACCAGCACCAGCAGCAGCAGGCCGACCGCGGCCATCAGCCCGAACATGGTCAGCCCGAGCAGGAACAGCGCCATCGGGATCGACACGGCGAAGAAGACCAGCACGACCCCGAGGCGGCCGCCGATCATGCCGCGGATCCAGCGGTCGTTCCCGCCCCACGGCTCATACCGCTCGTCGTCCTGGATCTCGGTGTAGTTCTCAACCAGGTCCTTCTCGAGCTTTGCCCGGTTCTCGTCGTCGAGGAGGACGCCGGCGTTGCTGGTGCCGTAGTTCGGGTCCTCCTTCGCGCAGGTGTCCAGGTGGCGGAACTGCGCCACACACCAGGGCGTGTTCACCCACGCATCCCACAACGAGGTGGTGAGCCTCCGCGAGGCGTTGAGCGCGGTCTGGTCCCCGCAGGTTCCCGTGGCGCCGCACTGCGGGTTGCCGGCCATGTCGCTGCCGTTGCTGACCCCCAGCGCGTTCTGCTGCTCGGGGGTGGTCGCGGCCGCGTAGGTCTTCATCACCAGCTGCCCGACCGCGCCGCGGGCACCGTCGGCGAGGCTGATGAACGTCCCCGGCGCCAGCGCGAACGCGACGGCCAGGATCGCGCCGGCGGCGACCCACGCGACCTCGTTGATGATCGACTCGCCGCCGTCGCGGCGGTACCGCGCGTAGGCGCTGAACCCGGCGATCACCAGCGTGATGCCCAGCAGCGGGATCATCAGGTTGTTGGAGATGTCCTGCACGGCCGTGTCGATCTTCGCCGCGTTGTCGTCATACAGATCCAGCCCGAGCATCCACTGCATGGCGATCAGCGCACCCCGCACGATCGAGGCGCCCAGGAAGAACAGCGCGTCCTCGAGCGCGGCCACGCCGGCGTCGAACGTGCCGGCGATCCCATCATTGTTGGAGTCCGGCGCGTAGAGGAACGCGTAGTTGCCGGTGTCGTACCGCTCGAACGGAGTCGCCTCGCTCGAGCCGGCCTGGTACGGGCCGATGAACAGGTCATCCGCGTGCGCCAGCGACGCCGCGCCCATCTGGTACATGGCGCTCACCCATGCCAGCAGCAACAGCCGGCGCTTGCGGCGCAGCACCCACGCCAGCGCGCGAGCTGACAGGTCACCGACGTGACTCCTGGCGCGAGATTGGCGCGACGCTGGGGCGCGTAAAGCGGAGCGGACCATGAAAAATCAGTCCCCGAGCGAGACTGACTCGTCGAGAGGCGTGAGGCCAGGACCGGCGCAGGCGCCGGCGATGGGGTCGGCTGGATCCGTCGAGCTTGTATGAAGGTCGGTGACGCTCCACTTCCCGTCTTCATCGTTGACGGTCACGATGATCGAGTTGTCTGTGTCGTTCTCCGAGGTGAACTGGACCGAGGGATCAACGACGTACAGGTACAGGTCACCGGGAGCGACAGGGGCATTCCGCTTGCGTGTGTCGCAGGTGCCCAGCACCTTCAGGGTCACGGGCGTCTGCTTGAAGTCGTTGTTCGACTCGCACCACCCCTCTTTGCCGAATCGCTTCGCGAGCGATTCGGTGCCGACGGCACAGATTTCCTTCGACTTCTTGTGCAGGAAGGTGACGGCGGCCCAATCTGCCAGCTCGCGGCCGTCCGAGCGCGGCGGCAGCGCCTTCTCGCCGCCCCCTCCCCCACTGCCACTGCTGGATCCTTGAGTGTCGCTGCCGCAGGCGGACAGCAGCATGACTAGTGCGCTGGCCGCGATGACGTGTGCTGGTGTCTTGCTCATCCGGCGAGGTCCTCTCGGTCGGTGTCGCGCTTGGCGGTGGTGTCGAGTGCTTCGGCGATCTCGGCGGCGAGGCGGTCGAAGTAGACCGGCGCGATCCGGTTCTGGCGGTCGCGGGCGATGCATTCGCCTTTGGCGAGGCGTTGTTGCCCGGCGATGAACTGCGGGTCGGCCTCGCGCCCGAGCAGGCGGGCTTGTGCTTCGGCTTCTTCGGGACGCTGGACGTGGAACGCCAGCACGCAGCTGAGCTGGTCGGCCAGCCCGTCGATCCCTTCGAGCTCGAGGCAGGCCTGGGTGTCGAGGATCTGCGAGGTGTCCAGGGCGCGGCCCATGAGCGCGACCTCTTTGACCATGCTTTTGCCGACGTCATACGCGGTGATGCGGTGCAGCTCGGGCAGCGCGACGACCTTGGGGATGCCTTTGACGCGGTTGGCCATATAGGTGGCGTAGATGAACGTGGCGCGCAGCAGCGTCATGGTGAGCCGGTTGGAGGGCGTCCATTCATCGCGGTGCGCGTCCCGGTTGGGCAGGAACTCCCCGGGGAAGCGCATGTACACCAGGCCCGGCTCGGTGGGCAGCGCGTGCCGCTGCGCGGCGGGGCGGCCGGCGACGGGCCGGAACGCGGGGTCGGTGCTGAGGTCGCGCAGCTCGCTGCCGAGGGCCTGCGCGGCGGGGTCGGTGCTGTGCCGCAGCACCTCGATGACCTGGTAGGTCGAGCGGTCCGCCGCCTCGGGGTAGTCGGCGACGGTCTGCACGGCGCGGCGGATCAGCGGCTCGGAGGCATCGGCGAGGCTACGGCGCAGCGCCATCAGCAGCAGGTCGATGACGGCCTGCTCGGCGCTCATCCCGGACTTCGCCCCGACGGGCATGTACCCGAACGGGCACATCGAGCCGCTGGTGACCGCGTCGGCCTCCAGCGCGAGCGTGGGGATGTCGAACATCCTCGCGACCTCGACGCAGCCAGGCAGGTCGCCTTTCATGTCCAGCAGGAACACCCACGCGCCGTAGCGGGCCTCGGCGATCGCGGTCAGCATCAGCGCCGTGCTCTTCCCGGACCCGGTCTGCCCCAGGAACGCCGACGTGACGGGCTGGCCCAGCTGCGCTGAGTCGGTGAACCGCGCCCGGTACGGGCCGGGCGTGGAGCCGATGTTCTGCCCCAGCAGCGGCCCGGAGTCCTCCCCGACCGCCGACCCGCCGTGAAACCACGAACCCACGAGCGTGCCCAGGGGCCGGAACTGCGCGAAGTCGCCCACGCGCAGCCGGTCGCCGAGGACGGTGGAGCGCCACAGCTCGCCCTGCAGGTTCTCCGCCGGCCACAGCTCGATCCGCCGGGCGGAGTAGGCGTCCAGGGTCTGCTGGGTGCGCCGCTCCAGCGCCTCGAGGGTGTCGGCCTCGAGGAGCCAGATGGGGTTGTCCTCGACCATCGAGACCGAGCCGTCGCTGAGCTCCGCCTGGCGCTGCATGAGCGCCTCGCGGGCCTCCAGGATCGCCTCGGGGGGTTCTTCGGCGACACCGTGCGCGGCCTCGCGGCCCTGTTCTTTCAGCAGCTTCAGCGCGTTGCTGATCCGCCGGTGGGCGCGGGCGGCGCTGAGGCTGCGGCCGCGGATGGACACCTCCAGGGGGTAGCTGGTGGCGTCGGGGTCGTCCTCGACGCTGACCAGGTCGCGCAGCCACTCCCCGCCGGGCAGCGTCATGCTCGAGGCGGGGAAGCCGGTGACGGTGCTGGTCAGGGCGCGCAGGAACCGCACCCCGTCGTCGGTCTGGATCCGCAGGTGGTCCGGGTGCACGTGTACCTCCCCCGAGCGCAGCCGCGCCAGCTGCCCCGCGCCGGCCAGCGGCCCGTCGGGCAGCCAGGCGACGGTGCGGCGCAGGTCGCGGCGCAGCGCCCACGCCAGCTCGGTGACCGTGGACGGGTACGCGGCGAAGCTGGTCGCGGCCATGCGGGCGTGCCACTTCGCCGCGAGCGGGGCGAGCTCGTCCAGGCGCGCGGCCGCGTCCCGGGTGGTGTCCGAGGACGCCAGCACCCGCGAGCTGACCGAGCGGCGCGCGGCCGGGTCATCTAGGCGCACCCCGAGCAGCACCTGGCGCCGCGGCAGGTTGAGGCGGTCCAGGCGGGTGGCCTGCACCCGCAGGTACTCCTCCGCGCCGGGTGGGATTCCGTGGGCCCATTTCGCGGCCTCGCGGGCGTAGTGCTCGGCGCCGCTGTAGCGGCTCCACTGCACCTTGATGTGCCACTCGACGTCCTTGGGCAGCACCTGGCGCAGGTCCGCGGCGCCTTCGGCGGTGAGGCTGCGCAGCCGCTCGGCGCCGAGCTCGTCGGTGCTGCGGGTGGGCAGGGTGCACCACGCCCACCCTCCCCCCGGCCCGGTGCTCAGGCCACGGGTGAGCGCGCTCGGGGTGCTCAGCGGGCCGCCGTCGCGGCGGGCGGAGCGGAACAGGCTCATCATGCCGCCGCACCCCGCGGTTCGAGGACACTCGGCGGTTCGAGGACACTCCGTGGTTCGAGGATGAGGAACTCCGCGGTGAGGACCTCACCGGGATCGGGCCGGGCGGTCTCGGCATTGAGGATGCGGTGGCGGTGCCGCTGGGTGCGGAACGCGGCCGCGTCCAGGAGCCCGGCGAGCCCGACCCGGCCGCTGTGGTCGCGGCGCACGCACCGCCCGATCAGCAGCAGCGGCGGCAGCGCCCACACAAACAGCCACGGCGCCGGCAGGACCGGCACGCCCAGCAGCCACATCAGCGCCACCCACGGGGCGAGGATGAGCGCGCCGACCTTCAGGCTGCTGCGCGGGACGCCTTCGCCGAGGTCGATGTTCAGCAGCCGGTACTGCCGCGACTCGATCCGCACGTGCGCGGTGTCCGTGGGCATCGGGTAGCTCATGCGGTCAGGCCGTCCGCGATGTCCTTGATGATGCTCAGCGCGGTGTCGGGGAAGAACACGAAGATCGCGACCACGACGGCGACCACGACCTCACCGACCATCTTGCCCCAGTCGCTTTTGGTCCAGTGGTTGAAGATCCGCACCACCAGCACGATCAGGAACGCCACCCCGAGCACGCCCAGGATGACCGACTTCAAACCTTCCAGGGTGATGCTCGCTGCCATAGTGTCCATCGCTGCTGTCTCCTTCTTTACTTGTCCGGTCGGGTCGGCTCGAGCACGCCGATGTGCTCCAGCTGCGGTGCGGATGAGCCGGCGCCGCGCAGACGCAGCCCGTACGTCTGGGTCACGGTGGCGGTGGTGCCGGCGAGGGTCCACTCGACGTCCGCGGCGAGGGTCCGCGACGCGTCCTCCTTGCCCGCGGTGGCGACCCGCACGTTGCTGACCCCGGCGACGCTGAACGCGCCGTCCAGGCCGGCGAGGTCGGCGCCGGGCGCGGCGACGTACTGCAGGTCCCCGGCGGCGTAGGCCTGCAGGATCTTCGTCGCCGGCCCGAGCAGCACCTCGTTCTCGGCCGCGTCCGACTCCACCGTGACCGGCACGGGAGTTGGTGCGTCACCGCTGAACACCGGGCCCGGAGCGGTCACCAGCACCGCGCTGCCCGAGCGCATCACCGGCACCAGCAGGCGCAGCCAGTACGCCGGGCCCGCGCTGTACCCGGCGGGGACCTGCGGGCTGAACGCCGCCGACCCGCCCTTCTGCGGCGCAGCCGGCGCGGGGGGCTTGGTCCCGGTGCCGGCGGGGGTGAACGTGCGGACCCGGACCTGCACGGCCAGCACCGCGGCGTCGGACCCGACGCGGGCGGTGTCCTGCACGGTCGCGGAGTCGGCGAGCAGCACCGCGTCCCCGCCCCAGGAGCCGACGTCGGCGGCCTCGCTGAACGCCCCCGGGTACAGCCAGTGCTCCAGCGCCGCGGCCCGCTGCCCGGCCGCGGTCGTGCCGCCGGAGGACAGGTAGTCCAGGGCGAACCCGGTCGCGGTCGCGCCGGCGGCCTGCAGGCTCACCGGCGCGGTGTCCTCCCGTGCCGGGGTGTCGTCGGCGAGCACGTTGCGCACCGGCTTCACGACGAGCTGGATGAACCCGGCCAGCAGCAGCACCCCGACCGCGATGCGCTTGGCCCACGTCCACCAGCCCGCGCCGCGGCGCGCCCGGCGCCCGTCCTCGAACCCCTCATGCAGGCTCGCCGGGCGGGTCTGCTGCTCGGCCACGGCCCACGGATCCTCCGCGGCCGGCGGCGGCGCGGGCGGGCCCTCGGCCGCCAGCAGCTTCTTCCAGGCGCTCACCAGTCATCCTCCACATACGCGCAGTCCTCGAGCGGGTGCTGCCTACTTCCTACCGGTCGTTTCTGACAAGAAGTGAACCGGTATAAGAACTTGTGACCTCCTGCGACTGGGGCATTTGCCCAAGTCAGGGCCCTATTCGGAATAGTAGGCAGGAATACGACCGTAAGTAAAGGGATTGCGCTAACGGGTAGTCCGGTTCTAGGCTGTGCCGAGAACTCCAACCAGATGGGTGGGTCTGAGAAGATGAACCGCATGAGTCGTCTCGCGGTCACCGGCTTCCAAGCAGACGTCCTGCAGCGGCTCCGCCTCGAGCGCGGCATGACCCAGGAAGACCTCGCCATCCAGCTCGGCGTGAGCACCACATCCATCAGCAGCTGGGAGCACGGACGCTCCGTCCCCGACCCCGCGAACTACGCCCGCCTGCGTGCGACGTTCGGCGGCGACGATGCGTTGCTGCGCGAGGTCGACGAGCTGCGCGGGCTGGCCCAGCACCGCGCCCGCGCCGGCCTGAGCCAGCGCCAGGCCGCCGAGCAGACCGGCCTCACCCTCGCCGTGATCCAGCTCGTCGAACGCGGCGTGCGCCTGCCCACCGACAGCGAGCGGGCCGCCCTCGCCGCCGCCTACGGCATCACCGAGGACGAGGTCGCGCGGCTGAGCGAGAACCTGCACGCGCACCGCAAGGGAACCGCCCGATGATCGAGGTCCAGGCGCGGATCTTCGATCCCACCAGCGCCTCCATCGACGGGTACACCGTCACCCTGCGCCCCGAGGACCCCACCGTCTACAGCGCGATCCTGCGCCACGCCCGCACCCGGGCCCGCGAGGAGCAGCAACGCATCCAGCTGATCGCGCACGACCTCACCCGCGGCCAGCACGACACCCTGCACATCGACCCCGACGGCACCATCCAGCAGCACCCCGCCGCCGCAGCAGCTCCAGCGGCCGCCGCCAGTCCGCCGCCGGCACCGGGCGCCCCGCCGCCCGCGCAGACGCACTCGCCCGTGAGCGTCCCGCCGCTGCATGACTTCGTGCGGCCCGTCACGCCCGCGCCGGCGCGGGGCTGGCGCAAGCTCGTGCACACCCTCACCCGCGGCACCATCAACCCCGGCCCCTCCCCCGACGAGCAACGCCACCGCGACCTCCTCGACGCCGTGCGCACCCGCGCCACGCGGGCCGAAGTCATCGCGACCATCTGCCTCAAAGGCGGCATCGGCAAGACCAGCACCACCGCCGGCGTCGGGCTCACCCTCGCCCGCCACCGCGGCGACCGCATCATCGCCCTCGACGCCAACCCCGACGCCGGCGACCTGTACGAACGGACCTGCCCCGGCACTCCCCCAGCCACCCTCACCGACCTCGCCGCCCGAGCCGGCGACGTGGCGAGCATGACCGACCTCGCCCGCTACGCCGGCATCGCCGACCGGCTCTCCGTCATCGCCGGCGACCAAGAACCCACCATCAGCGAATCGCTATCCGCCGACGACTTCGTCACCGCCCTACGGGCCGTGCAGCACTACTACAACGTCGTCATGGTCGACTGCGGCACCGGCGTCACCCACCCGTCCATGGTCGGCATCCTCAGCAACGCCCGGCACGTCATCATCGCCGGCGGCTACGCCGTTTCCGGCGCCCGCCGCGCCGAAAGCACCCTGCGCTGGCTCGCCGCCAACGGCTACCAGCACCTCGCCCGCACCGCCGTCGTCGTGCTCACCCAGACCACCGCCGTCAGCAACATCGTCGACACCGCCGCCATCGAGAACACCCTCGCCCAGCTGTCGGCCACCGTCATCCGCGTCCCCCACGACCAAGCCGTCGCCGACGGCACCACCATCAGCCTCGACCGGCTCCAGTCCGCGACCACCGACTCCTACCTACAGATCGCCGCCAGCATCGCCCGCAACTTCCAGTAGGAACCGGGCTACGAGGACAACGGCCCGACCATGTCCCACCGACGCTAAACCGGAGGAAGAAGTGCAACATGTGTGATCAAACCGGCGTGCCTCGACCGCGATAGCGATATCGCTCCCTAGGGTGAATCCCATGGCCACCAGCCGCGACTACGTGCCGCCCACGAGGGCGTTCCAACTCAGGCTGACCGAATCCCAGCATCAGCAGCTCAAGAAGGCTGCCGCAGACGCGGGTATGACAGTCCAGGCGTACCTCGAGAAGACTGTCTTCGGTGAAGTGCGTCCGCGGGCCCAACAGGGGCCGCGACCTCACACGCGCAAGCAAGAGGAGTTGCCGTTGACCGGCTAAAAGACGCCTACAAGCGCCGAGGCTGAGCGGTGTCCACTCCCCTGCCTCGCAGAGCCCGCGCTTTCGTTGGATCCCTGTGCAACTTGCGCCGGGAAAGACGAAAGCCACCCGCCTAAATCCGCCAAGATTCCGGGTGGCTCTGTCGCAAATAACGCTCAAACGTCTGCGTCGAGGATAGCACCTCGACGCGGATTGGGAACAACTTTGCCGCGCAACCTCTCGTTGCGGCGCGTCGCCCTACCCTCAGGCCGCCGCGGCATCGCCCTCTCGCCCCGTCGCCACTCCCCCGGCGCAGACTCCACTCCCGCTCACCGCCTCTGGCGGCGATGCGGCGTACCCGGAGTCACCACATGGCGACCACCACCGAGACCCCCACTCACCTCCTCACGCCGCGCCGGATCGACCAGCTCGTCATCGAGCACTACGACCCGGCCGGCTACCCCGGCTATCCCGCCGAGCTCATCGCTGAATACGAGGCCAGCTGCGCCCAGGTCGAGGAGCTCGCGACCACGGGAGGCCGGCTCACCGACGCCGGCCTCACCATCGTGGAACAGCCTGAGCACCCCCAGCTCAGCGCCCACCTGGCGCGGGTAACCGCGCTGGATGAGCGCATGCGCGCTCTCGAGGGCCAGATCACGCGGCAGCTGACCCAGCGGCGCGAGCATCTCGATCAGCTCTACCGCGCGCTACCGCCCGTCGCGGCCGAGCGCCAGCAGCCCCACACCGCGCGCTACCTCGGCGCGCAGCAATGGCTGCTGCACGTCAGCGCCGCGTGCGCCGACGTCCGCCGCAATGACCAGCGCGCCAACATCCTCGCTGTCGCCGCCGCCCTCGCCGCGCACGCCCGCTCCGACGGCATCTTCCTTGCCGGCGTGGTCGAGGTCCAGGCCGCGGCCGGCATCGCGCACTCCACCTGGACCCGCGCCTACACCTGGCTCGCCCGCCGCGGCCTCGCCGCCACCCTGCACCCGGCCAGGCCGCTCACCCTGCTCGAGCGGGCGCTGGCCGTAGGCACCGAGAAGCACGCTCACGTGCGCCGCTGGAGAGCCGTCATCCAGTTGCAGCATGCATCCGCACGGGTCTGCCGACCGGCGAAATGGGTTCCCCCCAGCCGAAGGCTGGGGACCGCTCTTCCCCTCTGTAAGGAGAATGGTTCTACAGACCTACGGCCTGTGGACAACGGCGCTTCGCGCCGAACGGCCGCTCCTTCGTCGCGGCCAACAACCACGAGGAGGACTCGCCGGCGGTGGCGGCAGTTCGACGCCGCCACCAGCGTGCTCTGGAAACGGCTCCAGCTGCTCGCTGAGCGCCAAACCCGCACCTACCTGGGAAATCACCCCGACGTCCGGGCTCTTGGATCGCAGATTGACGCTCAGCGAGCCGCGATCATCGGCTGCCTGATGCGCTGTTCTCCCCTACGCGTCATGCCGCACCTCGCGAGGTTTGCGGCAGCCGACATCGAGCCCGCCTCATTGATCGCCGCAATCGAAGCCGCCGAATACCGCGCCGGCCGCGACCCCGCACGCCGCACTTGGAACGCCGACCGGCGGCTCATTGCTGCGCTCACCGCAGTCCAGTTGGACGACGTGCTGATTCCTGCCAGAGAGCAGGAACAACGCACACGCATGGGAACAGCTAACGCTGATTCCAGAGGGCGTCACGCGAACGAAGGATCGCGATGACGGACTTCTCGAGGTGTTGCGCACTAACACCATCGTCGCAACAACACGTGGCGAGCTGCAGTTCGCTTCTATCCAGCGCTTCCCGCATCCATTGACGTGCGCGACGCGGTGGCCCGCCGACCTGCATCGAGTGCACTCTCTCCAAAATCCAGTCCGGATCGCCCAGCGCCGCATCAATCGCGCGTTCGGCAAGCCCGTTGAGGTCGGTCCCCACTCGGTAGTCCTGGAGACGGGCTTTCAGCGTCCTCGCGTGGGCAACGCCCACGTAAGCGACCTCAAGATCGTCATTGCGAACCACGTACACGCCCGGTGAAGCAGGGGCGAGGTGAGCTTGCGACCGGAAAGTTCCCCATCGCGACCAGCCGTCGGGGTGGGTAGCGAGGACCTCAGCCCAGGCCTTATCGAATGCCATGGCGGGCACGATAGAGCAACCTGACGGTCGCCGGCACGGCGATAACGCACGCATTAATGCCGGACGTGAAGCACGCATTACAGCAAGAGGGGCGGCGTCGCCGTATTGCGAAGTAGTAGGACCGTAAGTAATCGTGTCACTGTCCGGCGCAGTAACGCAGGTAGTGGGGTACGCGGTAATAACGCGCAGTGCGGCGTGGCAACATCGAGTGACGTACTTGCTGCCGCAGGATGGCTCTTATGGCACCCCCTGATGCGCTCACTCGTGTACTCACCGTCGCCAACGGCAAGGGCGGGGTGGGAAAAAGCACCACGGCATGCAACCTCGCCGGCTTAGCGGCGCTTGCGGGATGGCGAGTTCTGCTCATAGATTTCGACCCGCAGGGCAATGACGGTCACATTCTTGGATACCGATGGGCGGGGCAGTCCGATGACGGTCGACACCTGGTCAACGCCATCATCAATGCGTCGCCCATCGAGCCGCCCCTGAAAGCGGTCCGCAACAACCTCGACGTCGTACCCGGAGGAGAGGCGCTCGACGAGCTGGAAGACCTCCTCGCCGGTCGGCTCAAGCGTGGACAAGTCATCCATCGCTTATTCGCCGAGGCCCTCGCGCCCATTAGCGATGACTACGACCTCATCGTCATCGACACCCCGCCAACCCGACCACTATTACTGCGGCTCGCACTAGCGGCAACCCGTTGGATTGTCGTCCCGACCAGGCCTGGCCGTACCAGCATCGAGGGGCTACGAGCATTGGCGGGGGAGATGTCCGCCGTACGCGACATCAACCCGAATCTCGAGCTACTCGGCGTCGTGCTCTACGACGTGGAGACGACCGCCACCGTCATCCGTCGCAACGCGCGCGAAGACATCGAGACCGTCCTCGGCGGTGCCGCACAACCGTTTACGCATGTCGTGCGACATGCCCTCGCGCCGGTCTGCGAATCCGAAGAAAAGGGTCTGCTCATACACGAGATCGCCGAGCGAGTAGACAACGCCGAGCCGTACTGGAAGGCACTCCAAGACGGCCGCAAGCCCGACAGAGTCCCCGGCTCCGCGCCCGCCCTCGCCGAAGATTTCGTACTTCTCACCCAAGAGATCCTCACCAGCATCGATGCTCGCGAACAAGAACTGGAGACCGCACGATGAGCGACCGCGCACCTCTCAGCGCCGTCACCGGACTCTCGCGCACCGCCGCACTGCCGCCCCCGCCAGTAAGACGACCCGCAGCCCCATCGAAACCGGTCAATACACCAGCCCGGACGGACCCCAGGGATCAGCCACACGTAGTTCCAGTCAGGCCGGACGCCAGCCCCTCTCGCCGCAACAGTGCCAGCGCTAAACGCCCCACCGCTCAGACGACCACGCTGTCACTGCCCGTCGACCTCATCGAGGCCCTCCGAGCCCGAGCTCGAGCCGAACGCATCGGTCAGACTGAGGTGCTACTCGATGCCATCACGGCCGCGCAAGACAAGCTCCCCGACCTCGTGCAGCAAAGCGACGCTCGCCCGATCCAAGACGGCCTGTTCCTACGGATCAAGGCACCTAGTGCGCACGCGCCGAGCGCGACACTGACCCTGCGACTTCTCGGACCCAACCGGGACGCCATCGACGACCTCGTTAAGAAGTACGAGGCTCCCTCCCGTTCTGCACTCTGCGCCGCGGCGCTGCGTTACTACCTGCTTTAGGACACAACTCCGATAGTGAGCAGAGCGGGGCTTAGGACACACAACCGTGTGCGGCGTCTGACCCATGGTCAGTGGCTTGAGGTACTGAACCGGCGGCACCCAGCGACCGTCAGGGTACGGGGGATACCGGGTATGGCCGCCGGGCGCCTCGACGCAGGCTACTACGCCGGAATGCGCCAGGCATGGCCTTTCCTTTTAGGTCTACCGCGGTAGTTCGCTTGCCGGATGTGATGCGTAAACGGCACATTCAGCCACTTCGAGCGGTGGGGCGACACGAAGCAGTCTTACGGACAGGTGCGTGGTGGTTCCTCACCGCTCATTCCTATCCCCGAGCCGCAAGTAGTACCATAATCTCGTACCAGTCGATTAAGTAGTGAGGGGTGATCGCTATGTCGATCAGTGCCAGCGAGGCCCGCAAGACACTGTTCCCGCTCATCGAGCGCGTCAACAACGACCGCGAGGCGGTCGAGATCGTCTCCCGCAAGGGCAACGCTGTGCTGATGCCGGCCGACGAGTATGCGGCCTGGCAGGAGACCGCCTACCTGTTCCGCTCGCCAGCCAACGCCCGCCGGCTGCTCGACGCCTACGAGCGTGCCACCGCGGGCAAGACGCAGGTCCACGAGCTCGACCGCGCCGACGACCCCGTCGAGGACGCCTGAGTGCGGCTGGTCTGGGACGAGTCCGCGTGGGAGGACTACAAGCACTGGCAGACGGCCGACCGCCGGATCCTCAAGCGGATCAACGCCCTTATCGACGCCTGCCTCCGCGAGCCGTTCTCCGGCATCGGCAAGCCCGAGCAGCTCAAGTACGGGGCGCGGGGGTCATGGTCGCGGCGCATCACCGACGAACACCGGCTCGTCTACCTCGTCGACGACGAAGACCTGGTGATTCTTCAGTCGCGCTACCACTACTGATCCCAATAGCGTCAGATGCCTTTGTCGACGACGTCACTGACCGGTCCAGACGGGCGCAGAAGGGGGATACCTCTCCAGCGGTGAACGGCGCACCCTTGCCCTCGCCGCATCGCTGGCCAGCCCCAGCATGACCGTGGCGTTGCACGATGCGCTGCCGGGGCTCGACCGCCGCAACGCCGACCTCGTGCTGGCCGCCGTGGCGCACGCGGCAGGGACCCACGAGCACCGAGACGTCATCGCTGGGGGAGCGCTGGGCAACGATGACGGCTCCTTGCCGAGCCTGCACCCGTGGCCGGCCACGGGTACAGGAAACGCCGGATAAGCGACGCTGACCTCGGCTCGGTGATGGCGCCACCTAACGGGTGGGCCAGATATCGGCGAGGTCCTCGGGGTCGAGAGCGAGCAGGCGGCTCACCATCTCCTGGGAGGCGCACGAGAGGAACTCGCGCAGCACCCGCCCGGTGGCGCGACATTCCTCGACGGCTCCCGCCTCGGGCTCGCCGAGGAGAGCCGCGATCGCGGGCAGGGGTAGTCCGTGTGCTCGGGCAGCGAGGATCTGCCGTTCGCGCGGGGAGAGCACCCCGAGCCCACCGCGCTCACTGAGCCGTTGGAGCCTGACCAGCAGCTCCGCGGGAAACTCGCTGCCGCCGCCGGCGACCTCGACAAACGCGGCCTGCGCGAGCGGGAGCGGGGCGGACTTCGAGACCACGCCCGCAGCTCCGGAGGCCAGGCACGCGGCGTGCACGAACGGCCGGTCCTCTTGGCTGTACACGCACACGGTGTACCGGGCCGCCACCAGGTCGCGCAGCGCGGCCATGCCCGCGCGCAGCTGCACCGGCCACGGCAGCTCCAGCACCACGACATCGGCCGGCAGGTGCGCCTCCAGCAGCGCGTCCGCGGTCTGGAACGCGCCGCACACGTCCAGCCGTGGCAAGAGGCCGGGGAACGCTGTCCGGATGACAGTCGCGCCGTCCACGATCACCGCGGTGGGCTTCGGCATAGTCGTGCTCCACGAGCAGGGCGTTCAGCCCCGTGCGACACACGCGACCTTTACATAGGGGCGATTCTGCGCATGATCGCAGGTGACGGCGGCTACTTGTGAACGGCATCACACGCCAGCGAACTGCCACGTGCTCGCACGTCCTCGCTGCCGCTCGGTGCACCGCTGTCCCGCTCGCGCCGCCTCCTGCGTCGGCTCTGCTCGCTCGAGGGGTGGGGGGCTGCCTACCACCTGCGCACCCACCACCCAGGGCACGGCCCCACAAGATCCTCGGCGCCACCGATGCCTGCCGGCTCGGGCCCAGGGGGCTTCGCCCCGGCCCGAGCGCGGGGGAGGGGTGGCTTGTTTCCTCGGAGATCTTCTGGTGCCTCAGCTGAGCTGTCCCTAGGTCGCGGGGCCCTCGCTTCGGTGGCTGGTCGGCAGTGCGGCAGGCACCAGGGCCTGCCGGGCAGCAACGCCCCACACCGGAGGAGCAATCTCATGAGCGAGCAGACGATCGACCACACCGCGACCCGGGCGGCACTGACCGAGCACGCGGCCGCGTTCATCGCCAACCCAGCGGGGTGGCCCGCGGCGATGGCGGCGCGGGCGCTGCGGCTACGCGCCGGGCACCCCGCATACTCGCCGAACAACCAGGCGCTGATCGTGGGCCAGCTGTGGGACCGGTTCGCCGGTGAGGGCATGGGGGAGGATGCCGCGTTCTCTGCCGCGATCACCGCGGCCGCGCAGGAGATCGCGCCCGCGCACGTCTGGCGCCAGCGAGGATTCCGCCCGAGCGGCGGGGCGCTGTGCATCTACTCGCGGCCGATCCCGCTGTGGATCGACCCGACACGGGCAAGAAGTGCACCGAGCAGACCCCCGGCGCGGTCCGTCGGAGCGTGTTCCGGATCGAGCGGACCTACCGCGCCGAGGACGTCGTCAACGAGCACGGCGAGACAGCCACGAAGGCCTACGCGGCGCCGGAGCTGCCCGAGGGGGAAGCGCGCGGGGTGTATGAGCGGCTCGCCGCGTGGATCACCGCGCAGGGCTGGCGCGTCACCCGCACCACCCGCGACACCGCTGAGGCGGGCTCCACGCGGCACGCGGGCCGCACGATCATCATTCACGGTGGGCTGGCCGAGTGGGCGGCCGTGGAGACGCTCACCCATGAGATCGCGCACGCCCTGCTGCACGGCGCCGAGGATGAGCGGCCCTACGCCGGGGAGCACCGCGGCGACATGGAAGCGGAGGCCGAGGCGGTCGCGTACGGGCTGCTGCGCTCCTACGGCCAGGGCGACCTGGCGCGAGGATCCGCTCGGTACGCCGCGGAATGGACCCGCGACCCCGTCCGGGTCGCCGTCGCCTACGAGCGCGCCTCGCACGTTCTCGACGCGGTCGCCGCCGTCGCGCACGGCGCCGACGATGTCACCGTGCAGGAGTCGGCCAAGGCCGCGAAAGCCGAACAGGCCGCGCGGAACAAGGAGATCGCTGCCGCGCTGCGCGCGGCCGGGCTCGAGCCCCGAGGCGAGGCGTGGGCCAGGGCGAAAGCCGGGGAACCGGTCGCCGCCATCGTTGCCGAGATGAGCACCTGATACCGCCGCAAATGGTGCCCCGCGCCCGTTCGGCGGGCGCGGGGCACCTTCGCGTGTCGGCGGCCGGCCAGCGCGACTCAGGAGGCCGGCCGGCGAAAGACCGAACAGGGGCTCGGCCGCCGGCCTTCGCGCTGCCATCGGCCGGTGACTCACTCGCGGTCGCACCGGCCCAACCGCTCTTAGCGGGGCGGCCTGCCGGGCCACACTCAACACCCCTGGGAAGTGCCCGCGTGGTGGGGGAGGGGGAGCCGTACAGAGCCGCCAAGGGTAGCGGCCTGGGGGCCCGAGCGCGCAAGGCACGCTCGCCCGGCGCGCTCGGCGCTCCTGCGTCGCTTATTTCCTCCCGCCCCGGGCTCCCTCTGCGGCCTTGCGCGCCCACCCTCAGGCCGCTGAAGCAGTGGGCATCTGCACACACGGTGCAGGAACGGCGCGCAGCGCCGACAACAGCCCGGGAGGGGACTCCATGTTCCAGAACATCACCACCGTCATCGCCGAGGTCGCCGGTCAGCAGGCCGAGAACATCGTCACCAGCACCGGCCGCGCCGGCAGCGTGCAGGTCCAAACCGGATCGGTGTGGATTACCTGCCTCGACCTGGGCGCGGTCACCGCGCACGCCTACGCGTGGGCGACCGCCCGCGCCGACGCCGCCGAGTACCTCCCGGCGGCGACGCACGTCGCGCCGCTGCGGCGCAGCAGCGAGCCGACGCTGATCCTGCGCCAGACCGGCTACGCGCAGCCGCAGGTCTACCGCAGCCGCGACAAGCACACCGACGCCCCGTACCTGGAGGTGATCGTCGCCGCGATGCGGACCCGGGTCTACGACCGCGCCGCGGCCGCCTCGATCGAACAAGCCTGGGCACGGGCCCTGCTCATGGCACGGCCCGTCTTCACGGTCGCGCCACCTCGCCTCGACCCCGCCCGGGGTAACCAGCTCGGTGGGCGCCGGCAGGCCATCCGTCGGCCCGGACCACCCCCAGCACCCTAAGGCGCCAGCACGAGGGGCCCGCGTCACTACGACGCGGGCCCCTCCCGCTGTTCATCCACACGGCTCACCGCTGTCCACAGAACCGGCCGCGGGCAGCGACAACCACCGGCCTCCAGCGCGACGATTCCGTCACCTATCCCATCGAGAAGGGCCACCGGCATGCACACGAACACGTGGACCGTCCTCACCCGCGACGGCCAGCAGCACACCCGCGCGATCCAGTACGACACCGACCTCGCCGCCCTCGTCGTCTACAGCGAAGCCATCAACGCCATCAGCCCACTGCCCGTCGACGCCCGCCCGGGGGAGTACCTGCACGTGCGGGTACAGCTCGAGGACTGTCTCGTCGTTGCCCAATGGCACCACGTGAACGCCGGCGGCGAGCTCGTTCTCACCCCCGAGGACGACGTCCTGGCACAGCTCACCGACCATCTCATCGACCAGATCAGCGACGCGCTGCATTGACCCAGCCCGGTGAGCAACCCCCCGGCCGCGGCCGACTGGACACTCACCCGGCCGGCCACGGCAGGGGAGGGGAGCGTCAGCCCAGCTGCTGGCGCTGCCTCACCCGCGGATCCCCCTAGAGATGTCCCTGGTCACCGGCACAATCAACCCCGGGAAGGAGGGTGGAGCATGACGCAGACTTACCCGCGCGGATTCGAGCGGATCTACGACTGTCCCGCCGGCCGCCGCATCCTGCGCATGACCCGCCACCAGCCCGCCAGAATCACCCGAGCCAGCGACGGCGCGATCGACTGGACCGCGCCGCACAGCGAGCTCGACCAGCCCGCCGGCAGACGGGGGCCACCAACTGCGGCCTGCCCCGAATACGCCAGCCCCACCACCAGCGCCGGCCGGGTCGACTGTGACTGTCCCGGCGCCGAGAACGGCGGGGACCGCACCGAGCACTGCCAGGCGTGCGGCACCACCGTCTACACCACCCGGCACACTGAACCCACCAGCGAAGAGAACGGCCCGACATGACTCTCGAGCACGACATCCAGGCCATCACCGACACCGGGCGCGCGATCTGCACCGACCCGCCGCAGCTGCTCGCGCCCGCCGCGCTCTACACCATCCTCGCCACCCTCAAGGACGGCTACGGGCACATCGCCAGCGAAGCGCTCACCCGGATCGCCCGCGCGGCCGCCGAGGCACCCCAGCAGCTCGAGCTCACCGACGATGACGGCCGGGCCCACCCCGAGCTCGACATCCGCGACGCCGTCACCCTCATCCAGCAAGCCAGCATGAAGGCCGCCGAGGTCGGCGACCTCCTCGACGCCGCGCAGAATGCGATCGCCGGCACCGGTCACCGACCGGCTACCTGAGACCGCTGCCAGGGGGCGGGCTGCCTGCTGCCGACCTGGCAGCACACCCATCGAGCGAGTGAAGGACGAGGACTATGCGCGCGCACCCCGACCACCGGCTGTACCGGGCACTCACCATCCTCAGCGACACCGCAATCCTGATCGGCGTCATCATGCTCGTGCTCGCCTTCACCGCACCCACCATCAGCCCGAAACCCTGGATCCTCAGCGCCGGCATCGCCGGCCTCGTCGTCTTCACGGCACGAGTAACCGCACTGCGCTATCGGCCATGAAGAAGATCGAGTACCCCGACCGGCTCGCCAGGCCCCTCGCCCAAGCGCTCGTCGACGCCGCCCGTGCGCACCCCGCCAATGTCCGCCCGGACACCGGCAGCTCGACGACCTCCAAGCGGTCCTCGCTGGCCTTCCGGCGGCTTCACGCGCCGCCAAGGACCGAGTACGACGCGGGCGCATCCACCGAGCAGAACCCATGACCCTCACCGAAGCCGTCACCGCCGCCATGGGCTACCTGTACCCGAAGCCGGATAGCAGCGTCGAGGCCGCGATCAAGAAGATGCGCGACGACCTCCTGGCGTACACGCCGTCGAGGACTGTACCGCTCCAATCGCACGCTGCACCGCCGCCCTTTGGGGGCAGCAAACCAAGCCTGCCGTGAGGCACTGTGCACCATGAGGACCGCCAGAGCAAGTACGCACCTACATGTCTAGCTGCCGAGGTCATTGCGGCAAGATCGGCCGGGACGCTCAACCGCGACGAATAGTGAGAACGCATGGGTGACGACAGTAATCTGCTAGACCAGCTCGTTGGACAGGTCAACGACGAGGTCCTTCGCTCGCGCATATCCCGCGAGATCGAGCTCCTCAGAGGTTCGCGGCGATTCGGCCTCGTGTTTGATCGCCACTTGCCCGAGTCGGTGCGGCTGCTGGATTACCCAATCCGTAAAAGCGTGCGCGTCGCACTCCGTGATGAGTCCAGCGATGGAACCTGGCAGGTACTCGGATTCACCGATGCCTCCCGACAAGTTGCGGTGCTCGGCGGCGATGGGGGAGAGGTACCTGTCAGGGAGCTCGTCGTCGTGCGCGAGTTCGGAGAACCGGTCTATCCCGGTCTGCAGTCCATCAAGCGGATCCAGAATGGGCTAGACGACGCCCCGTGGCACACGGTTATCAACGGAGAGAACTTCCACGTCCTGCAGGCACTCAGATCGACCCACCGCGGGAAGATCGATCTGATCTACATCGACCCGCCGTACAACACCGGCAATGAGGGGTGGATCTACAACGACCACTACGTCGACCAGAACGACCGCGCAAAGTCTTCTAAGTGGCTTTCGTTCCTCGAACGGCGGCTTCTTGTTGCGCGGGATCTACTAAAGGACACCGGAGTCATCATCGTCGCGATCGGTGACGACGAGCACCACAGGTTGCGGATGCTGCTGGACCAGCTGTTCGGCGTCGACAACTTCCTCAGTGATGTCGTCTGGCAGGGAGGTCGCAAGAATGACTCTAGGTATGTCTCAAATGGCGCTGACTACATGCTGATCTACGCACGTGACGAGTCTGCGCTGGCCGCGGCCGGCATTCAGTGGCGCGACCGCAAACAGGGAGTCGATGACGCGTTGGCTGCTGCGGCGGAGGCGTGGTCGGCGAATCGGGGTGATCCGGACGCGGCCACCAAGGAATTTCGACGTTGGCTGCGCCGGTACAAAGGACTTCTCGCCGATGGAGTGGCGCGCTACAACTCCATTGATTCGAACGGACGTGTGTACTTCCCGGGCGACCTTCGCAAGCCAGGACCCACCTCAAACTCGCGTTATGACCTCATGCACCCAGTTACGGGAAAGCCGGTCAAGATGCATCCGAATGGCTGGGTCTACATACGCGAGCGGATGGAGCAATTGATCGTTGAAGACCGCATAATCTTCGGTGCGGATCACACCAGCACCGCCTACTTTAAGCGGTATCTAGATGAGCAGACGAGCGAAACAGTAAGTTCCGTCTTCGAGCAAGACCGCAGGGCCTCGACCGGCTATCTCAAATCCATCCTCGGAGAAGAAGGTAGGTTCCCGAACCCAAAAGACGTGAGCGTGCTCGTTCGATGGATCCGTCTCGCGTCACCAAGAGACGCGGTAATTCTTGACTTCTTCGGCGGTTCCGGGTCGACCACCGAAGCAGTAATGCGCCTCAATGCTGAAGATGGCGGTACCCGTCAATCGATTCTCGTCACCAACAATGAGGTCGGTGCGAAACAGGCGAGAGCACTCCGCAAGGTAGGCGCTCACCCGGGCGACGCTGAATGGGACGCTAAGGGTGTCTTTGAGTACGTTTGCCGCCCTCGGCTCTCGACTGTGGTTACAGGTGTGCGACAGGACGGCTCGATATACAGCCACGGCTTGGCTGCCAATGTCGAGTTCTTCGAGTTGACCTACCTTGATCCCGGTCGCGTTCGCCGCGGACGTGAGTACAGCCCAATTGCACCGCTAATGTGGCTTGAGGCCGGCGCCGTAGGAAAACGGATAGATCAAGTTCCCGATGATGGGTGGGCCCTCACCGACTCGTACGGCGTCCTATTCTCCGTCGATGCGTTGGCCTCTTTCGCCGAGTCCATAGCGCAGGCTGCCGCTGATGGTGGGTCGCCCACGGTGGTCTTCGTGATCACAGACTCACCGACCGAGTACCAGCAAGCGTGCGAGCGGATTCCTGCCGGTATCGAGACCGTACGCCTGTATCAGGATTACCTGTCGAACTACACCATCAATATCGAGGGTGGACCGCGGTGAAGTTTAAGCTGGAGGAATATCAACAGCAGGCCGTCGCCGGCGTCCTGGCTAACCTTGCTCGAGCGCGCCGTGGCTACGTCGAGGACGGCGAGAAGAGCGCAGTTGGCCTCACCGCGCCGACCGGCGCCGGCAAGACCGTCATCGCGACCGCCGTTCTCGAGGGAATCTATCGGGGAACGCCAGAGAGGCCGGCGAACCCGCGCACGACCGTACTGTGGCTGACCGACGACCGTTCCCTCAACGCGCAGACCATCGGGAAGATCCTGCAAGCCTCCGGTGGCAGCATCGACGTCAGCCGCATCCGCTTTCTATCCGAGATCGACGAGCCCACTCTTGAACCGGGCTTCATTTACTTCGTGCACATCCAGGCACTGCAGAAGAACAGCACCCTGCATGCCATCCGCCCCGACGGCTCGAGAAATGACCGCCGCACCTTCGGCGCGTGGGACATGATTGCCAACACTGTCCGGGAGCGTGGCGAGGACATCCTGGTGATCTGGGACGAGGCGCACCGGGGCTCGGGCACCACGAAGACAGATCGCAAGACGATTGCCAGGACCATCGTCAACGGTGGCTTAACCAACATCGGAACGGTGCAGCCCGCGGCGCCAGTCGTGCTAGGGATCTCTGCGACTCCAGATCGCTTCTATAGCGCGATGATGGCGGCCGACCGCACCATGCGGCTTGTAGAAGTCCCCGCAGGCGACGTTCGCGAGTCTGGGCTGCTGAAGGACCGGATCCTGCTGCGCAACATCGCCGAAGACCAAGCGGCGGACAGCACCATGCTTGCCTTAGCTGTCGAAGACCTCAAAGCCTCCAACGACGCCTGGCGTGCACACCACGAAGCCACCGGCGACCAGATCGTCGAGCCGCTGCTCGTTCTCCAGGTCCCGCCCAAGGTCACCGACAGGCGCCTCGCAGAGATTCTCGACGTCATCGCGTCCACGTGGCCAGAACTCACCGACTACGCGATCGCCCACGCCTTCGGCGAACCGCACGGCCCCAAGCAAGTAGGTGACAAGACCATCCGCTACCTACCGCCGGAAGCGATCGCCGCCGACGACCGCGCAAGGGTAGTGCTCTTCAAGTCGGCTCTGACGACTGGTTGGGACTGCCCCCGCGCCGAAGTTCTCGTCTCGTTCCAGGGCAAGGACTCCTACACCGAAATCGCCCAGCTCATCGGCCGCTTGGTCCGCACGCCACTGGCGAAACGGATCGAAGCAGGAGCCGACCGCCTCAACGAGGTCGTCGCCTACCTGCCCGGATTCAAGACCGAGCACGTCATCCGCGTGGTGAACGCGCTGACCGAAGATGAGACCGTCAAGATCGACGTCCTGATCGCTCCCGAGGTATGCACTCGCGCGAGCGATGTTCCCGCCGACATCTTCGAGCTGCTGGACACCCTGCCGTCCTACATGCGACCGAAGGCAACGTTCTCATCGCGCACGGCACAGCTGATGCGCCTCGCGGCGACCTTAAACGAGCACGGATTCGTGCAAAACGGATCGGCGAAGGCGCGATCCTGGATAGTCGACCAGATGCGCGCCGCTGACCGCCAACGTGAGTACGAAATCGACCAGAAGGTCAACGACATCCTGGCGCTGACCGTCGGAACGACCGTCGTCGGGTATGGCGCGGCCATCATGCTCGCCGAAGGCAAGCACCAGGTCGCCACCTCAGAACGCGACCTCGACGGCTACTACAACAAGGCCGTCCGACTTCTCCCAGACGGATCAGCAGCGTGGTACTACAACGATCTCTGCGACCGCGGCTACGACGACATCGACGCTGCCGTCCGCGTCGCAGCGATGGCAGACCTCGGGTTTAGGTCCATCATCGAGGAGAATGCGGCGGCTCTGATCTCGAAGTGGCGAGAGCAGCACCGCGCGGAAGTATCGCGCACGCAGCGAGCCATCCGCGAGCTCATCGAGCCGCTGTGGCACTCGGGAGCTTCTTCACTGATCCCGACGACGGTCGAGGCGCGCGACGTCTACCCGGCGGCGACTGAGAGAGTGGTCGGTCGCCACTCCGAGAGCATCGCGGTGTACCCGCATCATCTCTACGTGATACCAGGTGGCAAGAAGAACGCGGGCCTTTTTCCCGTCGATACCTCGCGCTCGTCCTGGGAACGGAAAGTGCTCGAAGTCGAGCTCGCAGCAGGATCGCTAGTCGCCTGGTATCGCAATCCGTCGTCCGGGCGTAACGCGTTGGCCGTGCCCTACAAGTTCGGTGACCAAAACCTACTCATGCACCCCGACTTCATGTTCTGGCATGACGACGGCGACGGCGAGTATGTCATGGACATCGTCGATCCGCACCAGCACAACCAGACCGACGCCGGTCCCAAGTGGGGCGCCCTGGCCCGGTACGCACAGGACCACGCGGACCGGGTGCGGCGATGCCTCGCCGTCATTGAAATTGGCGGCGGACTTCGCGCGCTAGACCTGACGGCTGACCGCATTGACGAGCTGCTCGCCAACGCGACAGATCAGGCGCTGATTGAGAACCTATTCGAAACCGATGGGATGGACTACTAAGAGGTCATCGTCGACGAGGTCGGCCGTAAGACGCCGCGAAGGTCATGATGTCAACGCTGATGGTCGTCGACCCCACCGTTCCCGACCTCGAGCGGGCATGGCTTTGTCGGATCAGGTGCCTACGCTGGGCTACATGCTCTCGCATGACGAAGTCCGCAACCTGCCGTTGCCCGATCTCGGCCTGAAACTGCTTGCATCCCTGAGCCATGAGCAGGCTAACTTCAACAACCTCATCCAGGGCTTCCGGCAGTCAGGGGGTTGGGGAGCCCCCCAACCCGCCGACTTGGATGCTTTGCTGGCTCGGCTGTCGGACGCATGGGCGTGGTTGGAGTCCCACGCGCTTATCGGGCCCTCCGCGGAAAACCCACAGTCCGGCAATTGGCAGCGCCCAACTGCTTGGGGCCAGGATGTCGCCCAGGACAAGCATGCGGTCGCGAAAGTGTGGGCTGCCGAAAGGCTGGCCGGAGACCTGCACCCTGCGCTCTCCTCGGCGAAGTCGAACTTCGCCCTCGGCGACTACGAGACGGCGTCATTCGCGGCGATGAAAGCAGTGGAGGTCGCTACTCGGGAGGCTGCGGGACTCCCCAACGAACTCCTGGGCGTCAAGCTGATGCGCACCGCCTTCAATCCGAAGGACGGAGCGCTCCGAGACCCCGAGGCGGAGGGTGGTGAGCAGCAGGCCACCGCCGACCTGTTTGCTGGAGCCATTGGGGCGTATAAGAATCCCGCCAGCCATCGGACCGTGCAGTTCGATGATCCTGTGGAGGCCGCAGAGGTGATCCAGCTGGCCGATCTGCTCCTTCGGATCGTGCGGCGGGCGCAGGCGAGATTCGGCGCTTGAGTTAGCCGACGGGTTCAGGAAGGCGACAGGAATTCGTATCGAAGCGAGTGACTTAGACGCAGCACAGAACGATGAGCCCAGAATCTAGGCAGCAAGGATCGGCCTAGTGCAGCGAGATGCCCCTGTTTGCGCGGAGCTAAAGCTTCGCGAGGCTCTAGTCGTTCAAGATGCCACTTTCGGCAGTTGCGTCTCGCAAATACGCCTCGTACTCCGCCTCGACACGAAGCGCCCTTAGCAGTTGTCCGACAAGTTGACCGGTAACTATTCCGGGTGTTTTTTGAAGGTCAAGGAAGGAGACCGTCGCCGTCCGCCTGTACTCGTCACGGTCCGCCGGGTACGGAGGGAGCGGTGATAGGAGCAGTTGCGAAGTGTGGGCGCGGAGTCCCGCTATGCCCGTTGCGGCGACCCCAATATGCCAGGCACCGCGGTACCCGACCAATTCGGAGATGTGTCGTGCCATCGTGAGGACGTGCCGGACATGATCGACGAGGACGTCGGCGATGATTTGAGTCCGGCCCTCCACTGGGTCCTCCGTGAGGTGATCACTTAGTCGTGCGGTGAAGAGTCTGACCGCACCGTTTTCCGCGAGTTCGAGCTCGATAACGTACTTCTCATCGTTGGGGTTACCGAGAGTCCTGTCCGAGCTCAGTTTTGCCGTGCGTGCAATCCCATCGGCTCGGCGCTGGAATTGGTGTGTGTCTCCAATAGATGGTTTGAACCGCGGTCCCTGGGCGTACAGAGGGTCGCGGAACGCGGCCTGCAGCACTGCATTGACCACGGGCCCCCAATCGCCATCCACATGATCCAACAACATCTCTTCGTGACGCGGACGCGCTGGACAGGCGACGACGAAGAAGTGTGCCAGCCGGCGCCTGTCTACCGGGATGGGGTCACGGGAAACGTAGTCGTCGAGGACACGACCCGCTTCATCGCGAGCGAGCGTGCGCAACTGGTGAAGTCGCACCACCTCGGTGTCAGATAGGTATCTACGCATCTTGTCGCCGCGGCCGAGGTAGCGGCCGTCGACCATGTGCGGGGAAAAGGTCGAGATGGGAATCTCGACGATGAGATAACCCTTCGAAGGATCCTGCTCAGAGGTGATCGGCCGGCAACTGACTTGTAGAGGCGGGTCGACGGCAGCGAGAGCGATTTGCTCGATTCGTTCAGCAAGCCCGGCGAGCTCGATCGGGAACAGCGTATGGGGCTGACCGTTTGCGCCTTCTTTGATCCCGTAAATTAGTTGACCGCCATCGATAGCGAACTGCGCGAGGTCGCGGGCGTGCTCTTGGTTGGCTTCTCGCGATCCCTTCCCCGGTTGACGCTTCAGGTCAAGGTGGTGCGATTCGTGGAGGAGTTCGTTATCGATCGCTGACCGCAGGTCAGCCTCTGTACGCGGATCCCAATGCGGTTGATCAGAAGAGAGGTACACAACGGCAGTTTGGCAGACTGCGCCGACAGGGTTCAGCCTCTGACGCGCTGTCCCTTCGTCGGTCGAAACCATGAGCACACAGTGCTGACGACCGGCCGCGCGACGCTGGCAACATCTCCGCAGGGCATGTCCGACTCGTTGCACCTGCCACGCCGTTAGATCAACAGTGACCGCAGAGGCGGACTTCATGGCTCTGAACTGGGAAAACACCGTAAAACTGTCATGATATAAAGTATCGGCAATTTTCGATGTTTGAATTTGCAGCAGCTGCGACTTATCGGTCGGAGGGTCGCAGGTAGGCCCGGGCGGTGGCGAGCTTGAGGAACATCCGGAGATTCCCGGCGCCCGTGCTAACGAATCCGTTGCGCTCGTAGAAGGAGATCAGGCCTTCATTGTCGGCGTCGACCACGATCACCGCACCGCCACCGCGCTCGGCAGCGTCAACGATCACTTCAAGGGCTTCACGGAGCAAGTGCCGCCCCCACCCCCGCCGCTGTTCGCGCAGGGAACGGTTGATCGCGAGCTTGGCCAGTAGCCAGCCGGGCGTGGCGCGCAGCATGCCCCGCTGCAACGGCTTGGGCATCGCGTCGCGTACCACCGTGGTGGGGCAGATCGCGAAGTAGCCAACCACTTGTTCCCTTTCGTGGCCGGCTTGTTCCAGTAGGACGTACACAGCGCTCGAGCCTGACTCGTTAGCGCGAAGCGCAGTATCGGTCAACCACGTGTTGTAGGCGGACTCCCCGCAGTCGAACCTCGCCAGGTCGAACGTTGAGTCAAGGGCAGCCAGCCGATAGGTGGGCTCGCTCACCGACGGATGATGCGCGGCAGCTGAGCTAGATCAGCAAGCTGCGGAGAGACATCAGCCGAATGCAGAGAACTCATCATCGAGTCGAACACTTCTGCCGACATCAGCGTGATGTCCGAACGCGCCACCACTTTGCGCGCCGCGCTGCGGACCGCTTCCTCGATAAAGGCCGTCTTGGAGACCTGTAGCAGGGCTGATGCGTCCAGCACTAGTCGTTCGGTCTCCTCGTCGGTACGAACCTCTAGCCGCCGCGTCTTCACGCTACTCATCGCAACCACTCCCCATCGCGCACTAATGTACGGCAAACGTACGGCAGTCGCAATCGAGGACGCAGGAATCGTTGATGCATAGTCATTTGGCTTCTCTCACCGTGTGCGTGAGTTTAGTGGAGTCCAGCAGAGTGGTGTACGACGGACCTGAGTGAGCGCGTGCCTCCAACGTAGGCGCGGCCACCAGGTGGATCCTTCGA
>NZ_WBKP01000047.1 GCF_009602465.1 Cumulibacter manganitolerans
GTCCCGTGGCCGAGGCCGCCCCGCGGTCGCTCGCCACCGGCCGCCGGCCGCGGCTGACCCGCCGCGGCTACACCGCGCTGCTCGGGGTCGTCGTCGGCTCGATCGCCGGCACCTCCGCGCTCACCCTGGCGCAGGCCGACACCGGGCCGTCGGTCGCGGCGACGCAGGTGGTGGTCCGCTCGGGGGAGACCCTCGAGCAGGTCGCCTCCCGCGCGGCCTTCGGCCGTGATGTCACCGAGGTCGCGGCCGCGATCCGGATCGCCAACGACCTTCCCGCCCAGGCCCCGCTCCAGGCGGGCGAGGTCGTCGTCGTCCCCGGCTCGTAGCGCCGCCGCTCCGCCGGATGCCGATCGCGAAGTTTCTTGGCGTTTCGCTTGCCGGTCGTAGTGTCTGGGGTTAGTGTTGACCACAACATCTAGTGGTTACACGGATGTAATTCATCCACAGGTTGTGCACCGCTTTGTCCCGGTCTTCCACAGGCCGGGGCGGGTTGTACCCAGCCTCGTCCACAGCCCACCGACGCGAGGGAGGACCGCCGCCGTGCGATGCCCGTACTGCCGCTGCGCGGACTCTCGCGTGGTCGACTCCCGCGAGGTCGACGACGGCCAGTCCATCCGCCGCCGTCGCGCCTGCCAGGAGTGCGCGCGCCGCTTCACGACCGTCGAGGAGACGGTGCTCGCGGTGACCAAGCGCAGCGGCGTCAGCGAGCCGTTCAGCCGCGACAAGGTCGTGCGTGGCGTCCGTCGCGCCTGCCAGGGCCGGCCGGTCAGCGAGGACGCCCTGGCGCTGCTGGCCCAGCAGGTCGAGGAGACCGTGCGCTCCAGCGGCGCTGCGGAGGTGCCCAGCCATGAGGTCGGCCTGGCGATCCTGGGACCGCTGCGTGAGCTGGACCAGGTCGCCTACCTGCGGTTCGCGAGCGTGTACCGATCCTTCGAGTCGGTCGCCGACTTCGAGCGCGAGATCGCCGCGCTGCGCAGCCAGCAGTCCGACAGCACCGCCGTCGGCCGCGAAGGCGCGCCCGGCACCGTCGCCCCGCCCGGCCGCTGACCGCCACCACCCCAGCTTCCGTTCCACGACACCCGTCGACCCGATCCCCAGTTCGCTCGAGAGGACCAGCGCAGATGACCGAGACCGCCCAGCCGCACCGCAGCACGGAAGCGGCGGCCGCCCAGCCGACCACGCCCAGCTATCCCAAGAACGGCCTGCGGGTCGAGCGGGTCTACACGACCGCCGGCGTGCACCCCTACGACGAGGTGACCTGGCAGCGCCGGGACGTCGTCATGACGAACTGGCGCGACGGCTCGATCAACTTCGAGCAGCGCGGCGTGGAGTTCCCGGAGTTCTGGAGCCTCAACGCGACCAACATCGTGACGACCAAGTACTTCCGCGGGGCGGTCGGCAGCGAGAGCCGCGAGAGCAGCCTGCGCCAGCTCATCGACCGCGTGGTCACCACCTACCGCGAGGCCGGCGAGCTGCACGGCTACTTCGCCAGCCCCGCGGACGCCGCCATCTTCGGTGACGAGCTCACCTGGATGCTGCTGCACCAGGTCTTCTCGTTCAACTCGCCGGTCTGGTTCAACGTCGGCACCGCCGCTCCCCAGCAGGTCTCGGCGTGCTTCATCCTCTCGGTCGACGACACCATGGACTCCATCCTGAACTGGTATCGCGAGGAGGGGCTGATCTTCAAGGGCGGGTCGGGCGCCGGCCTGAACCTCTCGCGGATCCGCTCCAGCAAGGAGCTGCTGTCCTCCGGCGGCGAGGCCTCCGGCCCGGTGTCGTTCATGCGCGGCGCCGACGCGAGCGCCGGCACCATCAAGTCCGGCGGCGCGACGCGGCGGGCGGCCAAGATGGTCGTGCTCGACGTCGACCACCCGGACATCGAGGAGTTCATCGAGACCAAGATGAACGAGGAGCGCAAGATCCGCGCGCTGCGCGACGCCGGCTTCGACATGGACCTCGGCGGCAAGGACATCGTGTCCGTGCAGTACCAGAACGCGAACAACTCGGTGCGCGTCAACGACGAGTTCATGAAGGCCTACGAGCAGGGCACCGAGTTCGGGCTCACCGCTCGGCAGACCGGTGAGGTCATCGAGACCGTCGACGCCAAGTCGCTGTTCCGCAAGATGAGCGAGGCCGCCTGGTCGTGCGCCGACCCCGGCATCCAGTACGACACCACGATCAACGACTGGCACACCAACCCTGAGTCCGGCCGGATCACGGCGTCCAACCCGTGCTCGGAGTACATGTCGCTGGACAACTCCTCGTGCAACCTGGCATCGCTGAACCTGATGAAGTTCCGCCAGCAGGACGGCACCTTCGACGCGAAGACGTTCGTCAAGGCCGTCGAGCTGATCATCACGGCGATGGACATCTCGATCTGCTTCGCCGACTTCCCGACCGAGCCGATCGGCGTCACCACCCGCGCGTACCGCCAGCTCGGCATCGGCTACGCCAACCTCGGCGCGCTGCTGATGGCCGGCGGCCTCGGCTACGACAGCGACGGCGGCCGTGCGCTGGCCGCCGCGATCACCTCGCTGATGACCGGCACCGCCTACCGCCGCTCGGCGGAGCTGGCCGGCGTGGTCGGCGCCTACGACGGCTTCGCCCGCAACGCCGAGGCGCACGCTCGCGTGATGCGCAAGCACGCGGCCGCCAACGACGCCGCGCGCCCGATGCACGGCAACGACGCGGCCGTGCTGCGCGAGGCGGAGAAGCAGTGGCAGAGCTGCCTGGAGATCGGCAAGGAGAACGGCTGGCGCAACGCCCAGGCGTCGGTCATCGCGCCCACCGGCACCATCGGCTTCATGATGGACTGCGACACGACCGGCATCGAGCCGGACTTCTCGCTGCTGAAGTTCAAGAAGCTGGTCGGTGGCGGGTCCATGCAGATCGTCAACCAGACCGTCCCGATGGCGCTGCGCACCCTGGGCTACCAGGAGGAGCAGATCGAGGCGATCGTCGAGTACGTCGCCGAGCACGGCCACGTCGTCGACGCCCCGGGGCTGAAGACCGAGCACTACGAGGTCTTCGACTGCGCCGTCGGTGAGCGCGCGATCGCCCCGATGGGGCACGTGCGGATGATGGCCGCGACCCAGCCGTTCATCTCCGGCGCGATCTCCAAGACCGTCAACATGCCCGAGTCGGCGACCGTGGAGGAGATCGAGGACATCTACTACCAGGGCTGGAAGCTCGGGCTGAAGGCGCTGGCGATCTACCGCGACAACTGCAAGGTCGGGCAGCCGCTGTCGACCAAGAAGTCGGGGGAGTCCACGGCCGACGAGCCGGCGCCGGTCGCGCAGGAGCAGCGTCCGATCCGCCGCCGGATGCCCAAGCAGCGCCCCAGCGTCACGACGTCCTTCAGCGTCGCCGGCGCCGAGGGCTACCTGACGGCGGGCTCCTACCCGGACGACAACGAGCTCGGCGAGGTGTTCCTCAACCTCGGCAAGCAGGGCTCGACGCTGTCCGGGATCATGGACGCGTTCTCGGTCGCCGTCTCGATCGCGCTGCAGTACGGCGTCCCGCTGGAGACGTTCGTGCGCAAGTTCACCAACATGCGCTTCGAGCCGGCCGGCATGACCGACGACCCGGACATCCGCATCGCCGCCTCCGTGGTGGACTACGTCTTCCGCCGGCTGGCGCTGGACTACCTGCCGACGGAGAAGCGCGAGGAGCTGGGCATCTTCTCGGCGGCCGAGCGCGCCGCGCAGGTCGAGGCCGACTACGCGTCTCCGGTGGTGCAGACCGCCACCGACGACGAGGCCTCGCAGATCGAGTCGCTGTCGACGTCGGTCGCGGTCGACGCCAAGCGGCCCACCGGCCCGGCGACCCAGCAGGCGCCCGACGCGGTGCACTCCTCGGCCGAGCTGATGGACGTGCTGCTGCAGGGCAAGGGCGCCGACGCACCGCTGTGCATGTCCTGCGGGACGAAGATGCGCCCGGCCGGCTCGTGCTACGTGTGCGAGGGCTGCGGAAGCACCTCCGGCTGCAGCTAGCCACCGAACGAAAGCGGGCTTCGGAGGCCGAAGCGGGGAAGTTTCCCCGCTCTGGCCGACGAAGCCCGCTTTCGCATTCCGGTGACCGGCCGGCCTTCCTACCGCCGGCCTACAGGTAGGCCCAGAGCCGCTCGCCGTGCGTCACGCGGGCGGGGAACGCCGCGCGGCGCGCGGCGTCCAGCCAGCCCTCCAGCGGCAGGTCAGTGCGGCTCAGTGCCGCGACGACGTTGCCGTACCGCCGGCCGCGCAGCACCGCGGGATCGCAGATGATCGCCATCCGTCCGTTGTGCGCGTCGCTGGCGTGCAGCCCGAGCGCCTGGCGGGAGTGTGCGAGCAGCTCGCGGGTCATCGCCAAGCCCGGCCGGTCGCCGATGTTGGCGAGGTACACCCCGCCCGGGCGCAGCACCCGCGCCACCTCGTCGGCCAGCTCTCGGCCGCGCAGGTGCTCCGGCGTCCGGTCCCCGCTGAAGGTGTCCCGCACGATCACGTCCATCGAGCCGTCCGGTGCGGCCCGCAGCGCCTCGAGCGCGTCCATGGCGCGCAACGAGAAGCGCCGGGACGAGCGGATCCCGAACTGGCTGCGCATGAGGTCCAGCAGCGCGGCGTCGAAGTCGACGACGACCTGCCGCGACCCCGGCCGGGTGGTCTCGACGTACACCGGCAGCGAGCAGGCCGCGCCGCCGAGGTGCAACGCGTCGATCGGGCCCGGCGGCAGGCCGTCGATCAGATCGGCGATCCACCGGGTGTACTCGAACTCCAGGTGTCTGGGGTCGTCGAGAGCGACGTACGACGCGAGGACGTCGTCCAGGAGCACGAGCCAGCCGTGGGCGCGGTCGGCGTCCATCGCCACCTGGACCTGCGCATGGTCGGTGGTGAAGTCCCCGGGCACCGGCTCCGCGGGCACGAACCGCAGGGCGCGGGCGCGATCCGCGGGCAGCCAGGTCAGCGGACGATCCTTGCGACTGCTGACCACTGCACCCCTACCGACAGCTCTGACGGCCGGGGACGCGATTGTCCACAGCCACGGGAGTTTTCCACGCGCGTCCCGAGCACGCTTCCCCCGCCAGGGTACCCGCGGCACGGTGGCGCCATGACTGCCTCAGAACCCTTCGAACCACGCATCGTCCGCGGTGAGCCGCCCGAGCCGGAGCCCGGCGCCGGAACGATCTCCATCAAGGAGGTCGGCGAGCTGCGGGCCTCGATCCCTTACCTGCTCGGGTTCTACCCCGAGCGGTCGCTCGTGCTCATCGGTCTGGCGTTCGACAATACCGTCTCGGTCACCATCCGCGTCGATGCGCCGCAATCGGTGCGCGACGCCGAGGCCATCGTCGAGCAGGTCGCGCCCGTGCTGCTGCGCACGCCCCCGCACCGGGTGCTGGTGGCGTACTGCGACGACTACGAGCTCGACGAGCCCGACCCGGACGCGCGCGAGCAGGCGATCCTGTCCGCGCTGCGCTGCTACGAGACGGTGCACGACCTCGCGCCCGTCCTGCACCGGGCGTTGAGCCGCCACGGGCTGGAGACCGGGTTCGTCTGGCCCGCCCGTCCCGGCATGCCGCGCCGGCCGAGCGGGCCGGTGCCCGCGATCGCCGTCGCGCACGCCGTCGCGGGACGGGTGCTGCTGCGCAGCCGCGCCGAGCTGCGCGAGCAGCTGCGTCCGCTGCGCGGCTCGGCCCGGCGCGCGGTCCGCGAGCAGCTGGCCGGTCTCGAGCGCCTGCCGCTGTCTCGCATCGACCTGATCGCGATGGTGACCGCGGTGCTGGAGCGGCACGCCGAGACGGCAGCGGCCGGTGGAACCCCGTCGCCGCCGGACGCCCACGAGATCGCGCTGTGCGCTCGCGCGCTGGCCGACGTCACGGCGCGCGACATCCTCATCACGCTGATCGCGCAGGAGCGGGCCTGGTGGCGGGTCGAGTTGTGGCAGCGGGTGGTGCAGCTGGCGCCGACCGCGCACGTGCCGGCGGCGGCGACCATCACCGCCATCGTGGCCTACCTGCTCGGGGACGGCGCGCTGGCGCAGTGCGCCCTCGACGCCGCGCTCGCCCGCGATCCGGGCTACTCGCTGGCTGGCATGCTCAGCTGCAGCCTGCAGGGCGGCCTGCACCCGCGCGACCTGCGGGACGTGCTGGCGTCGACGTTCGACGAGGAGCCGGGCGCGGACGGCGAGGAGTGGCCCGCGCCGTACTAGGGCGCGTCGATGAACAGGTGCTCGGCGAGCTTCGCCGGGAACTCGGCGCCGTTGAGCCAGAGCTGGTCGCCGGTGCGCTCGACCTCGACGACGGCGCCGGGGCGGACGCCGGCGGCCGACAGCTCGTCGAGGGAGTGCCCGTCGGCCTGCACGCCCTCGGTGATGCGGGAGATCACGATCGACTGGCGGTCCTCGCCGAGCGCGCGATCGAGCGGGACCACCGGCGGCGCGTCCGGGGAGTCGGCCCCGGCCTCCAGGTCTGCCAGGCCGGGTATCGGGTTGCCGTAGGGGCTGTAGGCCGGATCACCGACGAGCTCGACGATCCGCTTCTCGACATCGGTGGAGATCACGTGCTCCCACCGGCAGGCCTCCGCGTGCACCTTCTCCCACTCCAGGCCGAGCACCTCGACCAGCAGCAGCTCGGCCAGCCGGTGCTTGCGCATCACCTGCACCGCCTGACGGCGGCCTTCGGGGGTGAGCACGAGCTGCCGGTCGTCGAGGACCTTGACCAGGCCGTCGCGCTGCATCCGCGCCACGGTCTGGCTGACGGTCGGTCCGCTCTGGTGCAGCCGGTCGACGATCCGTGCCCGCATGGGAACGGCACCCTCTTCCTCGAGCTCGAAGATGGTGCGCAGGTACATCTCGGTTGTGTCGATCAGCTCGTTCACTACCGCTCCTCCCGGTCGGCGCCATCGTATCCGCTCCCTCTTCGATGCGTCGTACCCTGAGGGAATGACGAGCCACAGCAGCGCTGGCCGCACGCCCTTGATCTCCGTCGACGAGCTGGTCCGCGAGCGGCGAGCGGCCGACCCCCCTGTCGTCCTCGACACCCAATGGGCCCTGCAGAACCCGGAGTTCGGGCCCGCCGCCTTCCGGCGCGAGCACATCCCCGGAGCGCAGTACACCGACCTGGACACCATGCTGGCCGGACCCGCCGGCGGCCCCGGGGGCCGGCATCCGCTGCCGGATCCCGACCAGTTGCAGGACGACCTGCGCAGCCGGGGAGTGCGCGAGGGCTCCTCGGTCGTGGTGTACGACGGCGGCCAGGGCCTGAGCGCCGCCCGCGCGTGGTGGGTGCTGCGCTGGGCCGGCATCGCCGACGTGCGGATCCTCGACGGCGGCCTCGCCTCGTGGGTCGCGGAGGGGCAGCGGACCGCGACCGGACCGGCCGACCCCGTGGCCCCGGGCGACGTGACGGTGCGCCCCGGCGACCTCCCGGCGCTGGACGCCGACGAAGTACACGCGCACGTGCGCTCCGGCGGGCTGCTGATCGACGCCCGGGCCCCGGAGCGGTACCGGGGCGAGGTCGAGCCCATCGACCTGGTGGCCGGTCACATCCCCGGTGCGCGCAACCTGCCCACGACCGCGCTGGTCGGCTGCGACGACCGGTACCTCACCCCCGAGGAGATCCGCGAGCGGTTCGCCGCCCATGTGGGTGACCCGGAGCAGGCGTCGCCCGCGGTGGTCTACTGCGGCTCCGGGGTGACCGCGACCCACGTGATCGCCGGGCTGCGGCTCGCCGGCGTCGACGCCGTCCTGTACCCCGGGTCCTGGAGCGACTGGATCACCGACCCGAGCCGTGAGATCGCGACCGGCGCCGGAGGGTAGCGTCGCGACCATGAGCGATTCGGTTGCCGTCATCTGGACGGACGAGTACCTGAAGTACGACCACGGTGGCGACCATCCGATGCACCCGGTACGCGTGGACCTGACGATGAAGCTCGCCGAGTCCTTGGGCGTCCTGAAGGCCCCCAACGTGAGCCTGCACGCGCCCACGGCGGCCACCGAGGAGCAGCTGCTTCGGGTGCACTCGCCGAGATACCTCAGCGCGGTACGGGAGGCGCCCATCCAGCCGTGGGGCATCGGGCACGGCCTGGGCACCGACGACAACCCGATCTTCTGGGGGATGTACGAATCCGCGGCGATGATCGCCGGCGGCACCCGCCTCGCCGCCGAGCTCGTCTGGGAGGGCGCCAAGCAGCACGCGGTCAACATCGGCGGCGGCATGCATCACGCGATGCCCGGCAGCGCGGCGGGCTTCTGCATCTTCAACGACCTGTCGGTGGCGATCTCGTGGCTGCTCGACCACGGCGCGCAGCGCGTCGCCTACGTCGATGTCGACGTCCATCACGGCGACGGCGTGCAGGCGGCGTTCTACGACGACCCGCGGGTGATGACCGTCAGCATCCACCAGTCACCGCTCTCGCTGTGGCCGCACACCGGGTTCGCCAGCGAGGTGGGCCGCGACGACGCGACGGGGACGTCGGTGAACCTGGCGCTCCCGCCCGGGTCGAGCGACCGCCAGTGGCGCACCGCGTTCGAGGCGACCGTCCCCAACATCCTGCGCCAGTTCCGCCCGGAGATCCTGATCACCCAGTGCGGCTGCGACACCCACCACGAGGACCCGCTGGCGGACCTGTCCTTGACCATCGACGGGCAGGCGGCCATCTACGCGCGGTTGCACGAGCTCGCGCACGAGCTGTGCGGCGGGAAGTGGGTGTCCACCGGTGGCGGCGGCTACGGGCTGGTCCGCGCGGTGCCGCGCGCCTGGACGCACCTGATCGCCGAGGCGGCCGGCGCGCCGATCCCCACGACCACCCCGATCCCGCAGCAGTGGCGCGACGAGCTCGCGGCCACCAAGCTGCCGGACTTCATGGACCCGCGCAGCGGGTTCGCCACCCCGCCGCTGCTGATGGGGGAGGGCGCTCCGGTCGACTTCGACCCATGGACCGGCGGGGCGGACGACAATCCCCTCGACCGGGCGATCTTCGCGACCCGGCACGCCTGCTACCCCCTCGTGGGCCTCGACCCGCGCGACCCGCGCGACTAGGCCCACCGCTGTCCACGACCGCGTACCTACCGATCACGAGGCGACGATGACGACCGATCACCAGACCCGCGACCAGCCGAACGCTCTGCGGGGCCGCGACCTCGCCGAGGAGTACCACTACCCGCGGCACTGGGAGGCCGACGTCATCGCCTCGGACGGTGGCACGGTGCACGTCCGGCCGATCACGCCCGCGGACGCCGACGCGCTCGTGGCGATGCACGCCCGCACCTCCGACCGGACGCGCTACCTTCGGTTCTTCGGGCCTTACCCGCGGATCCCCGACCGCGACCTCAAGCGATTCACCGAGGTCGACTACCGCAACCGCGTGGCGTTGATCGTGACCGTCGGCGACGACCTGATCGCGGTCGGGCGGTACGACCGGTATCCCGACACGGACACCGCCGAGGTCGCGTTCCTCGTCGAGGACGCGCACCAGGGTCGCGGCCTCGGCCCCATGCTGCTCGAGCACCTCGCCGCGGCGGCGCGGGAGAACCTCATCAAGCGGTTCGCCGCCGAGGTGCTCGCCGAGAACGGCCGCATGGTGCGCACCTTCATCGACGCGGGCTACTCCCCGACGCGGTCCTACGAGGAGGGCGTCGTCCGGCTGGAGTTCCCGATCGAGCCGACGGAGACCACCCAGGCGGTCGTGTACTCGCGCGAGCAGCGGTCGGAGGCGCGTTCGCTCGAGCGGCTGCTGACCGCTCGCTCCGTCGCCGTCATCGGCGCCAGCAACGACCGCACGAAGCTCGGCTACAGCGTGATGCGCAACGTGCTGGACTACGGTCTCGACGGGCCGATCTACCCGGTCAACCCGACCTCGCCGCACGTCGCCGGCGTCCCGGCCTACCGGTCCGTCCTGGACATCCCCAACGACATCGACCTCGCCCTGCTGGCGGTCCCGGCCAGCCAGGTCAAGGGCGTGGTGGAGGAGTGCGGCCGCAAGAAGGTGCGCGGCCTCGTGGTGATCTCCGGCGGCTTCGGTGAGCGTGACGAGCACGGCCGCACCGAGCAGCAGAAGCTCGTCGAGACCGCCCGCACCTACGGGATGCGGGTCGTCGGCCCCAACTGCCTGGGCGTGGTGAACACCCGCAAGGACGTGCACCTGAACGCGACCATCTCGCCGTTCGTGCCGCCGCCGGGCCGGGTGGGGTTCTTCTGCCAGTCCGGCGCCCTCGGCGTCGCCATCCTCGCCGACGCGGCGCGCCGCGGGCTCGGCATGTCGACCTTCGTCTCCGCCGGCAACCGCGCCGACGTCTCCGGCAACGACCTGCTGCAGTACTGGTCCACGGACGAGCGCACCGAGGTGATCCTGCTGCACCTCGAGACGTTCGGCAACCCGCGCAAGTTCGCGCGGCTGACCCGCGAGATCGGCCGCAAGAAGCCGATCATCGCGGTCAAGTCCGGGCGGCACTCCGGCGTGAAGGCGGGCCTGCAGGGCACCGTGGCGGTGGCCGACGACATCGTCCAGGCGCTGTTCGAGTCCTCCGGCGTCATCCGGGTCGAGACCCTCATGCAGAGCTTCGACCTGGCGATGCTGCTGGCCCACCAGCCGCTGCCGCAGGGCAACCGGGTCGCGGTCGTCGGCAACTCGTCGGCGCTCGGCGTGCTGGTCAAGGACGCGTGCCTGTCGAACGGGCTGGAGATCACCGACGGCTACCCGGTGGACATCGGCCCGGAAGGCAGCGTGGAGAAGTTCGAGAGCGCGTTGCGGACGGCCGCCGCCGCCGAGGACGTCGACGCTCTCGTGGCCGTGTTCGTGCCGCCGGTCGTCACCGACTCGGCGCCCTACGCCGAGGCATTGGCGCGGGTCAGCCGGGACAGCACCAAGCCGATCGTGACGACCTTCCAGGGGATGAGCGGCATTCCGCAGGGCCTGCAGACCGTGGGACCCACCGGCGAGGTCGAGCGCGACTCGGTGCCGGCGTACGAGACGCCCGAGCGGGGCGTGCTGGCGCTGGCCCGCGCCGCGGCGTACTACCGCTGGCGCCAGAAGCCGCTCGGCGAGTTCGTCGATCCGGAGGGGATCGACCACAAGGCCGCGGCCGGCGTGATCTACCGCGTGCTGGAGAAGGAGCCTGCCGGCCGCCAGATGACCGACGACGAGACCCGCGACCTGCTCGCCGCGTACGGCATCCACATGAGCGAGGACCAGGCCGATCCGCTGGGGATCCCGGTCATGATCGGGCTCGCCGACGATCCCTCGTTCGGGGCGCTGATCAGCTTCGGGGTGTCGGGGCTGGCGATCGAGCTGTTCGGGGACGTGGCCTACCGGGCGATGCCGCTGTCCGGAACCGACATCGACGAGCTGATCGCCGGTCCGCGGGCCTTCCCGCTGCTGACCGGCTACCGCGGGAACAAGCCGGTCAGCCTGGCCGCCCTGCACGACCTGATCGCGCGGGTGGCCGCGGTCTCCGAGCACAACCCGGAGATCCGCAGCATGACCCTGGACCCCGTGGTGGCCTCGTCGAGCGGCGTGCTGGTCACCCGCGCGAGCATCCGGGTCGGTCCGCCGGTCAGCGTCGGGCCACGGCGGCTCGCCCCGGCGATCTAGCGCCGCACGCACGACGACGGCCGACCCCCTCGAGGGGAGTCGACCGTCGTCAGGCGTGCCCGAGTGGGCTAGACCAGGTAGTCGCGCAGGCCGGCCGACCGCTCCGGGGTGCGCAGCTTCGCCATCGTCTGGCGCTCGATCTGCCGCACGCGCTCGCGCGACATACCGAACTCCTTGCCGATCTGCTCCAGGGTGTACGGCTTCTGCCCGTCCAGGCCGAAGCGGCGGGCGACCAGGGCCCGCTCGCGCTCGTCGAGTCCCTCGACGACCTTGCGGACGTCGTGGCGCATCATGTCGAAGCTGACGACCTCCTCGGCGGCGGGGGAGTCGGTGTCCTCGATGAAGTCACCGAGGGCCGCGTCTTCGTCGGTGCCGACGGTCTGGTCGAGGCTCATCACGTCGCGGCTGTGCTCCAGCAGCTGGGTGACCTTCTCCGGCGTCAGGTCGAGCTCCTCGGCGAGGGCCTCGATCGTCGGCTCCTGGCCGAGCTCCTGGTGCATCCGGCGGCGGGTGCGCACCACCCGGTTGACCTGCTCGGCCAGGTGCACCGGCAGCCGGATCGAGCGGCCGGAGTCGGCCATCGCGCGGGAGATCGCCTGCCGGATCCACCACGTCGCGTACGTCGAGAACTTGAAGCCCTTGGCGTAGTCGAACTTCTCCACGGCGCGGACGAGACCGAGGTTGCCCTCCTGGATGAGGTCGAGGAACGACAGGCCGTGGCCGGTGTAGCGCTTGGCGACGGAGACGACGAGGCGCAGGTTGGCCTCGAGCAGGTGCGACTTCGCGGCCTGGCCGTCGACGGCGACGGCGCGCAGCGCGCGGCGCTTCTTGTCGCCGAACCGGCGGCGCGGGTCGGCGAGCAGCTGCTCGGCGTACAGGCCGGCCTCGATGCGGCGGGCCAGGTCGACCTCCTGCTCGGCGTTGAGCAGCTTCACCTTGCCGATCGAGGTCAGGTAGACCCGCACCAGGTCGGTCGATGCGAGCGTCTCGTGAGACTGGTCGAGGTCCTTCTCGGTGAGCTCGGTGGTCGGGTTATCGGGCGTTGTAACAGACAATTCAGCACCTTCCGATCGCGCTACCGCGGGCGGGGGACGATCCGCCAGGACGCGGTGGTACCTAGTGAAACGTTCTGCTACCCGATTTGTTCCGGCGGAAACCGTGACATCACGTGAGCCTCACAACGGCGCGCCGCGGGCGGCCTGCGGGTCCGCGATCCAGTCCTCCACGAGCGCGGCCAGCTCCTCCAGCGGCGTGTCGTACGGGCGGGCGAGCGCCACCGGCCCCGGGCCGTCCGGGTCGGCGGTCCGGCTGACGACGACGGCCCCCGTGCCGACGTGGGTCACGCCGCGCGCCGCGAGCCCCGCGGCCCACCCGGCGGCGAGGTCCTCGTCGTCGGTCCACAGCCGCACGTACTCCGGCACGGTGACGACGGCGCGCTCCAGGACGAGCACGTCGCAGGAGACCACCTCGCCGAGGTCGCCGGCCAGCTCGTCCAGCGGGTCGGGCAGCTCCGGACCGTAGACCCAGTTCGTCAGGTAGCAGCCGATCCCGCTCTCGGCCAGCAGCGGCGCGATGTCGTGGGCCAGCCCGGCGTAGGCGTGCTCGTCCTCGGCGTCGCGGAACATGGTCCGCTCGCGCGGTCGGCCCAGCACGAACGGCGGGTTGCACACGACCAGGTCGTAGCGGCCGACGCCGACGGATTGAGCGAGGTCGCCGACCGTCGCGTGCGCGGTGCCGCCGTTGAGCGCGGCCGTGAGTTCCGTCAGCGCGACGGCGCGCGGGTTGAGGTCGACGGCGTCGAACGCCGCACCGGGGGCCGCGAGCGACGCCCCGAGCGCCCCGGAGCCGCTGCCGAGGTCGAGGATGCGGCCGTAGGTGCGGTGCGGCACCAGCGCGCGGAGGGTGCCGGTCGCCGCGCCGGGCCCGTCGACAGCCATCGGCTCGTCGGCGTACCAGGGGAAGTCGCTGGCGACCCACACGAGCTCCCCGGCGAGCGCCACCGGGACGACGCACAGCACGGCACGGGCCCAGGGTGCGCCGTCTGCGACGTCCACCGCGACCAGCAGCCCGCTCGACAGCGCATCGTCCACCCAGCCCGCCGAGGTGGCCGCGGCGAGCCGGTCGACCGCGACCGCCTCTCCTCGGGAGAACGCCGTCCACAGCGGCAGCATCAGCTGCGGATCGGTGGTCGCGGCGGACAGGTACGCCCCCAGCCGGCGACCGAGATCGGCGCGGACGGCCCGCCCGCCGGGCTCGGGTACGTCGAGGATCTGCGGGCTCTCCATGGTGGCCTACAGTAGTCAGGTGAGCCAGGGGAGTCGCATGCACAAACGCAATCGGCCGCACCTGGTCACAGGTGCCGCCATCAGCCGTGAGGATGAGCACAGGGCCCGCCAGCGCAGGTACGCGCTGACCATGAGCCTGCGCGTGGTCCTGCTGATCGCCGCCGCGCTCATCGCGCGGCACAGCATGGTGCTGGCGATCGTCGTCGGCGTGCTCAGCGCGGTACTACCCTGGATCGCGGTGGTGATGGCCAACGACCGTCCGCCGAAGAACTCGCGTCGGGCGCGGAGGGTGACTCCGGGCCGGGGCGCCGAACGGGCGCTGACGGCGGGGGACGGCACGACGCCCGACCGACGGGTGATCAGCGCCGACCAGGTGATCATCGACGAGAACGGCGCGACCCTGCGCCCGAAGGAAAGAGGAGACCATGAGCAGCAGTGACCTTCTCGAGCGCCCGGAGCTCAAGGACGCCGACACGTCGAAGGACGACGAGGTCTTCCATTACGTCCGCAAGAACCAGATCGCCGAGAGCGCCGTCATGGGCAACATGGTCGTCGCGCTCTGCGGCGAGACGTTCCCCGTCACGAAGACTCCGAAGCCCGGATCCCCGGTGTGCAAGGAATGCAAGGAGATCTACGCCAACCTGCCCAAGGGCAAGGACTAGCCGCAGGAGATACTTCACAGCCGCCCTCGCCGGACACGCGCCGATGAGGTGGTGCGTCCCGGTGGCGTGCAGGACAATGGATCACCGTGGCCGCACGAGGCGGCCTGGGGCTGAAAGGGAACGATGGCGTCAGCGCACGGCAACCGGGTGAGCGCGTCCGCGCTTCGGACCGGCGCCGCGAGCCCGCCCCTGCGGCCGTGGCAGCGCAAGGCGCTCAACCGCTACCTGATGGCGCGCTCGGACGACTTCATGGTCGTCGCGACGCCCGGAGCGGGGAAGACCACGTTCGCGCTGCGGGTGGCGCGTGAGCTGATCAGCGCGGGCGTCGTCTCGCAGGTGGTGATCGTCGCGCCCACCGACCACCTCAAGACGCAGTGGGCGCACGCGGCCGACCGCGTCGGGATCCGCATCGACCCCAAGTTCAGCGGCAGCGCGGGCCGCACCTCGAGCGACTACGACGGGGTGGCCGCGACGTACGCCGGCGTGGCGGGCGCCCCGGGAGCGTTCGCCACCCGCACGATGGCGCGCGACACGCTCGTCATCCTCGACGAGATCCACCACGCCGGCGACGCGAAGTCGTGGGGTGACGCGATCCGCAAGGCCTTCGGCCCCGCGGCCCGCCGGCTCATGCTCACCGGCACGCCGTTCCGGTCCGACGACAACCCGATCCCGTTCGTGGAGTACGAGACGATCGCCGGCGGCCTGAAGCGCTCGGTCGCCGACTTCTCCTACGGCTACGGCGAGGCGCTGGCCGACCGGGTCGTGCGGCCGGTGCTGTTCATGTCGTACTCCGGCGAGGCGCGGTGGCGCACCCGCGCCGGCGACGAGGTCACCATGCGCCTCGGCGACGTCGCGCTGAAGGAGCACACGCAGCGGGCGTGGAAGACCGCGCTGGACCCCGAGGGCGACTGGATCCCGGCCGTGCTGACGGCCGCGCACAGCCGACTGGGCCAGCTCCGCGACGGGGGCGTGCCCGACGCCGGTGGCCTGGTGATCGCCAGCGACCAGCAGGACGCGCGCGCCTACGCCGAGCTGCTGGAGCATCTCACCGGCGTACGCCCCTCGGTGGTGCTCTCCGACGACCGGGGGTCGTCGGCGGAGATCGCCCGGTTCAGCCGCTCGAAGGACGAGTGGATCGTGGCGGTCCGGATGGTCAGCGAGGGCGTCGACATCCCGCGCCTCGGGGTGCTCGTCTACGCGACCAACACCAGCACCCCGATGTTCTTCGCGCAGGCGGTGGGCCGCGTGATCCGCGCCCGCGCCACCGGCGAGTCGGCCACCGTGTTCCTGCCGTCGATCCCGAAGCTCCGCGCCCTGGCGCAGGACATGGAAGCCACCCGCGACCACATCCTCGGTGCGCCGAAGCACGCTGACGAATGGGACGAGCTCGCCGAGATGGAGGCGCCGGTCCGCGGCAAGGACGACGAGGAGGAGCGTGAGGTCGCGTACGAGCGGCTCGGCGCGAGCGCCGACTTCCAGGACGTCATCTTCGACGGGAACGCCTGGGGCTCGCAGGCCGACCTCGGGGACGAGCAGGAGTTCCTCGGCATCCCCGGGCTGCTCGAGCCCGACCAGGTGTCGCTGCTGCTGCGCCAGCGCCAGGAGAAGCAGGTCACTCGTCGTAGCCGGGCCGACGACGCCGACGCGGCGCCGGCGGAGCGCTCGCACCACGACGTGCTGGCCGCGCTGCGCAAGGAGCTCACGTCGCTGGTGTCCCTCCGCTTCGCGCGCACCGGCAAGAAGCATGCGATGATCCACGCCGAGCTGCGCCGGGTGTGCGGCGGGCCACCGACCCCGCTGGCGACCGCCGATCAGTTGCAGTCCCGGATCGACTACCTGCGCGCCAATCGCGACTAGCGCCGGAACGCGCGAACGGGCGGTGCTCCCCGCGAGGGGAGCACCGCCCGTTCGTGTCGAGCCGGCGTCGCCGCCTAGCTCAGGACGATGTCCTTCTCCTTCAGCGCAGCGCCGTACTCGCGGGCGTGGTGACCGCAGAACAGCAGCTCGAGTCCGTTGGAGAGGGTGGCACGGCTGGTCGCGCGGGCGCCGCAGCGATCGCAACGATCGGTAGCCTTGAGTTCGATCTGGCCGTCGGTGACGTCGGTGTATGTGGCGTTCATTGCATCGCTCGCTTTCTTGCGTCGGCGCGCCGGGTGATGTGCCACCCAGCGCGTTGGCGCCCACTCTATGCGGCGAACCGCGATTGCGTGGGACCTGCTGGACGAAACTTGGTTCGCCTGTGGAGAACAACCCCTAGGGCGCACCGAAGATTCCCGCGGTTCCGACGGGTTCGCTGTGGGCGGACGCCGGCGCAGCCGGTCGCGGGCGCGAACGCTAGTCGAGGTAGTCGCGCAGGACCTGCGAGCGTGACGGGTGGCGCAGCTTGCTCATCGTCTTGGACTCGATCTGGCGGATCCGCTCGCGGGTCACGCCGTACACCTGCCCGATCTCGTCGAGGGTGCGCGGCTGGCCGTCGGTGAGCCCGAAGCGCAGCCGCACGACGCCGGCCTCCCGCTCCGAGAGCGTCTGCAGCACCGACTGGAGCTGGTCCTGCAGCAGCGTGAACGACACGGCGTCGACCGCCACCACGGCCTCGGAGTCCTCGATGAAGTCGCCGAGCTGGCTGTCGCCCTCGTCGCCGATCGTCTGGTCGAGCGAGATCGGCTCTCGCGCGTACTGCTGGATCTCCAGCACCTTCTCCGGCGTGATGTCCATTTCCTTGGCGAGCTCTTCGGGCGTCGGCTCCCGGCCGAGGTCCTGCAGCAGCTCACGCTGGATGCGGCCGAGCTTGTTGATGACCTCGACCATGTGCACGGGGATGCGGATCGTGCGGGCCTGGTCGGCCATCGCGCGGGTGATCGCCTGCCGGATCCACCAGGTGGCGTACGTCGAGAACTTGTAGCCCTTGGTGTAGTCGAACTTCTCCACCGCACGGATCAGGCCGAGATTGCCCTCCTGGATGAGGTCCAGGAACGCCATCCCGCGACCGGTGTAGCGCTTGGCCAGCGACACCACGAGGCGCAGGTTCGCCTCGAGGAGGTGGTTCTTCGCCCGCTCGCCGTCCCGCACGATCCAGTTCAGGTCGCGGCGCATCTGCGTCGTGATCTTCTGCTTCTCGTCCTCGATGATCCGCATCCGCTCGACCGCGTAGAGGCCCGCCTCGATGCGCTTGGCGAGGTCGACCTCCTCCTCGGCGTTCAGCAGCGCGACCTTGCCGATCTGCTTGAGGTAGGCGCGCACCGAGTCCGCGGAGGCGGTGAGCTCGGCGTCCTTGCGGGCCTGCTTGAGCGCCTCGGACTCCTCCGCCTCTTCCTCCTCGGCCTCCTCCTCGGCCGCATCCGCCTCGATCGCGACGACCTCGACGCCCTCCTCGGTGGCGGCGACGTCGGCCGTGGCCTCCTCGGGCGCGGCGGCCTCGGCGGCGACCTTGCGGGTGCCGGTCGCCTTCTTCGCCGGGCTCTTCTTGGCGGGAGCCTTCTTGGCCGGCTCCGCAGCCTGCTTGGCCGGCGCCTTCTTCACCGGCGCCTTCTTGGCGGGAGCCTTCTTCGCGACCGTGGCGGACGCCGTGGCGGCCGCCTTCTTGGTCGCTGCGGCGACGACCTGAGCCCGGGGTGTGGCGGCGGTGGCGCCAGACTCCTCCGAGCCAGCAGAGGTTCGATGCACGCGATTCCTTTCGGAGGGATGAACGACAGGCTCCCGGCGCGGGCAAGCACGCGGATGGGGGGCGCCTGGGGTGGATCGGGCCGTACGCACGACGGCGCGCTCCATTGTAACCGCGCCCACGTCGAGAGGTGGCTGTGGCTATCGGCCTTGGCCGTCTCGCGCGGCGAGCGCGGCACCGGCGATCCCGGCGTTGTTCAGCAGCTTCGCGACCTTGATGGGCGTCCGGTTCTCCAGCAGCGGGACCCATTTCTCTGCCTTCTTGCTGATCCCACCGCCGACGATGATCAGGTCGGGCCACAGGCCCTTCTCGAGCACCTGCAGGTAGTGGCTGACCCGGCCGGCCCACTCCTCGTAGCTGAGCTTCTTGTCGTCCTTCACCGCACCCGACGCGCGCTTCTCGCCGTCCTTGCCGTCGACCTCGATGTGGCCCAGCTCGGTGTTGGGGACCAGGATGCCGTCGATGAACAGCGCCGAGCCGATGCCGGTGCCGAAGGTGAGCATCAGGACCGTGCCCGCGACGTCCTTGCCGGAGCCGTACCGCAGCTCGGCGATACCCGCCGCGTCCGCGTCGTTGAGCACCTCGACCGGCATGCCGAGCCGCTCGCTCATCACGCCGCGGATGTCGGTGCCGATCCAGGACTTGTCGATGTTGGCCGCCGTCCGGGCAATCCCGTTCTGCACCACGCTCGGAAAGGTGATGCCCACCTCCCCCTGGTAGCCGCCTCGCTCGACCACCTGGGCGACCACGTCCGCCACGTTCTCCGGGGTCGACTGCTTCGGGGTATCGATCCGGAACCGGTCGCTGAGCAGCTCGCCGGTGTCCAGGTCGACCAGCGCGCCCTTGATCCCGGAACCGCCGATGTCGATGCCGAATCCCTGCGCTGCAGCCTTCTCCGTTGCCATTGGCTCCTCCTCAAGCGGTACGGACCGCGCGTGCGGCGTGTTGGGTCCACCCTAGGATAGGGAGCATGACCAGCCCGGACCGTGCAGTGACGACCGTCGACATCGATCAGCTCTACGCGCTGGCCAGGCGGCTCGGTTTCGAGGCGGCGTCGCTCATCGAGGAGGGGCGCGCGCGCGCGATCCTCGACATCGACACGAAGTCCCATCCGACCGATGTGGTCACCGCCATGGACCGCGCCTGCGAGCAGCTGCTGCGCGAACGTCTCGCCGAGCTGCGCCCCGAGGACGGCGTGCACGGCGAGGAGAACGACGAGCAGGAGGGCACCAGCGGCGTCCGCTGGATCATCGACCCGATCGACGGGACGGTGAACTACCTCTACGGGCTGGCCGGCTACGCGGTGTCCATCGCCGTCGAGGTGGCCGGGACCCTCGAGATCGGCGTCGTCACGCAGCCGACCACCGGCGAGCAGTTCCACGCCTGCCGGGGGCGGGGCGCCTTCTGCGACGAGCGTCCCCTGCACGCGGCCGCCCCCGAGAACCTCGGTGTCTCCCTGGTGGCCACCGGATTCGGTTATCTGCCGGAGCGGCGAGCCGCGCAGGGCACGGTGGCCGCGGCCCTGCTGCCGCGGGTGCGGGACCTGCGCCGGCTCGGATCCGCGTCGCTGGACCTGTGCAATGTCGCCGCCGGCCGGGTCGACGGGTACTACGAGTGGGGAACGCACATCTGGGACTGGGCCGCGGGCGCCGTCATCTGCCGCGAGGCCGGCGCAGCGGTACAGCTTCCAGAGCACGACGAGGGCCTCGTCGTGGCGGCGGCGCCGTCGATCGCCGCCGAGCTCGGCGACACGCTGCGGTCGCTGATCGAGCCCTCCTGGGGCGTTCCGAGGTAGCGGCACCGCTCAGCGGGCCCGGAGCGCGAACGCGGCGTGCATCGTCCTCCCGCGCGAGTGGCGATGCCCGGCGGGGGACAGCGTCAGCCGGACGTCGTCGGCATCCGGGTGATTCGGGTCGTAGATCGCCAGGGTGGTCCGGTCGGCGTCGTCGGCGATCACGTCGTACGCCAGCACCACATGGTGGCGGGTGAGCGCGAGCGGGCTCATGGCCAGCGCGCACACCAGCGCCACGGGGGTGGGTCGACCGACCGCGACCGCGGCCGCGATCTCTCGGCGGCCGCGCTCGGTCGTCCGCAGCCGCCGCGCTCCTGCCCACGGCTGCTGCAGCAGGAGGTACCGCAGCGGCGCCGACGGGATCTGGAAGCTGCGCAGCTGGGCCGCGAAGACGCGCGCCATGCTGTGGCGATCGGTGCCGGGACGGGGCATGCCGCGCTCCCAGGTCCGCAGCGCCTCCAGCACCATCCCGCCGCACAGGCCTCCGGTGATCCGCGCCACCGGCACCGGCCCGAGCACGATCGGCGTGCGCTCGGTCTGCGCGTTTGCGAACCGGCAGCCGTGCGCGCTCGGACGGAACGAGGCGGGGCCGGGCATCGCTAGGACGACTTGGGTGCCTCGCTGGGGCATCCGGCCACGATCCTGGCCTGCTTGTCGACCAGGCCCTTCACGGTCGTCCCGGCCTGGTTTGCATCGGCGAGCCCCGCGAACTCCTGGCCCGCGATCACGGTGAGGCTGCCGTCGGTGATCTGGTTCGACCGATCGACCTCGAAGCCGGTGAGGTGCGCCTGCAGGACGGCCGCCTGGAACTCGCTGCCCTTGCCGTACTCGATCTTTCCGGCGCCGGGCTGGCCGCCACCGCCGGCGTTGCCGATGTCCAGCACCGTGAACCCGCGGCCGGCGAGCTCGGTCTGGATGGACGCGGCCAGCCCCTTCTGTGCCGATCCGTTGAGCACGTGCACCTTGATGTTGCCCATGTTCGTCAGCTGCGCGATCTGATCCTGGCTGGCGCTCAAGGTGCACGTCGCGCTGGCCGCGATCGACCGGGCCTCGTCCTTGCGAATGACCTTCCACCACACCGCCAGCGCCAGGATCGCCAGGATAAGCAAGAAGATCAGCGGCGGCACCGGCCTGCGTCCACCCGGTCGACGGGGTGCCTTGGACTGGCTCACGAGGGCTCCTGACTACGGGGTCGCGGGTGTGCGGGGTGGATTCTCATTCTGCCTGCCGGCGGTCGCAACCTCGTGCAGACACGCGCCGGGCGGGAAGAGTAGCGAAGGGTGAATTGTTGATGTACCCTCGCGCGGTCAGCGATGCAGCCGCTGAACGCCGCCGCTACCACGCAGTAATGAGCGAGATCCCGGGTTCCACGGGTCTTGCGCCCACGACACCAGGAGAGACGCCCCAACCATGGCAACCGATTATGATGCGCCGCGCCGCAACGAGGCCGACGAGATGGGGGAGGACTCCCTCGAGGAGCTCAAGGCCCGTCGTGCAGAGAACCAGTCGTCGTCCATCGACGTCGACGACGCCGACCTGGAGCCGGTCGAGCTGCCGGGCGCCGATCTGTCGTCCGAGGAGCTGACGGTCACGGTGGTGCCCAAGCAGTCCGACGAGTTCACCTGCAGCAGCTGCTTCCTCGTGCAGCACCGTTCCCGGCTGGCATCCCAGAAGAAGGGCCAGCTGATCTGCCGCGACTGCGCGGCCTGACCTCAGCCCGACGACTCACCCTCGGCCGCTGCCGTCGCACACGCGACGACGGCGGCCGAGAGCCGTTCAGGGCGGCGGGAGCTGATCAGCGCGTACGGCGGGTCGTCGGTGACGCAGATGATCCGCACGGACTTCGACACCCACGGCCGGATCAACGCGACTGCCGCCGGATCGCCGAACCGGCCTGCGAAGCGGCGGGTGTTGCGCGCGTCGAGCTCCTCGACGGTCGCGACCTGGGCACAGTCCATCGACCACTTGCCGGCCCGCACCGTGCCGTCGCCGACCTGGACCCGGTTGAGGCTGGCCGACCCCAGAAGCAGGGCGCCGAGCAGGACCGGGACGGTGATGGTCAACCACGCCGGAGCGGGGACCAGCGGCACCACCTCGAGGCCCAGGACGAGCAGCATCCCGAGCACGCCGATCCACCATCCGACGGGTACGTGCAGCCGCTCCGAATAGCCCGGATCCGGCGACTGCGGTGCTGCGGAAGACATTGCCTGAGGGTAGCCTGCCAGGCGTGACCGACCTCGACGTGCCGACCGTGCTCGACCCCGCGGTGGCAGCTCCGCCGCGCTACGCGCACGGCGGCGACGCGGGGGCCGACCTGTGCGTTCGCGAGGCCGTCACCCTCGCGCCCGGCGAGCGCGCGCTGGTCGGCACCGGGGTGTCGGTGGCCATTCCCGCCGGCTACGTCGGACTCGTGCACCCGCGGTCCGGGCTGGCCCACCGGCACGGGCTGTCGCTGGTCAACGCCCCGGGCGTGATCGACTCCGGCTATCGCGGCGAGATCATGCTCAACCTGATCAACCTCGACCCCGTGTACGCCGTAACCTTGGAAGCGGGCGATCGCGCCGCACAGCTGCTCGTGCAGCAGGTCGAGCGGGTGCGGTTCACGGTCGTGCCCGCGCTCGGTCGCACCGACCGCCACACCGGCGGCCACGGCTCGACCGGTCGCTGACCCAGACGAGAGGAAGCAGCCCCGAGATGTTCGGACGGCGCAACAAGATCGACCGCACGCTGCGCGAGCGTGGCGTGCCCCCGACGGTCGAGGGCAACGAGGCCGACGACGAGGTCACCACGTCGGGACCTTTCGACGTCCGTGACGCTCCGGACGATCTCGACGAGTACCTCGACTTCGGCGCACTGAAGATCGACGTGGCGGCCGGCTTCGAGGTCCGCCTCGAGATGTCCCAGGCCGGTGAGCTGAGCGGCATCTCGTTGCTGCGCGACGGCAGCATCATGCAGCTCGGCGTGTTCGCGGCGCCCCGCTCAGGTGGTGCGTGGGAGACCATTCGCGACGACATCGTCGCCGAGATCGACCGCTCCGGCGGCTCGGTCGAGGAGACGACGGGGGAGTTCGGTCCCACGCTCGTGGCCACGCTGAAGACCCCCGAGGGCGACCAGCAGGCCCGGTTCATCGGCGTCGACGGCCCACGCTGGTTCTTGCGAGCGCTCATCGCGGGCCCGGTCGCGCACGACGAGGCGCAGTGCCAGCCGTTCCTGGACGTCTTCCGGACGGCCGTCGTCGATCGCGGCAACGATCCCAAGCCGGTCCGCGAGCCGATCGCCTTGCGCCTGCCGCAGGCACTCGTCGAGCAGGTGCAGGAAGCGGCCGCGGCTGCCCGCGGCCAGGCCGAGCAAGGAGAACCCTCATGAGCAAGACGGACGGCGGCGTCTGGTCGCGGCTCGTGCACCGCATCACCACCGACGCGGACGACCTCGACGCGGAGGACCTCGCCGACAGCACCGAGAAGCAGGGCGCCTGCGCGTGCTCAAAGGCCGATCCCGGAGAGATGGTGACAGTCGCCGGACGGCTGCGCTCGGTGGTCTACACGCCGAGCGAGAAGGCGCCCGCGCTGACCGCAGAGCTGTTCGACGGCAGCGGGTCGGTCCGGCTGGTGTGGCTCGGCCAGCGGCGCATCCCCGGGATCGAGCCGGGGCGCGCCCTCAAGGTGCACGGCCGGGTGGCCCAGCGCAACGGCGAACGAGCCATCTTCAACCCGTGGTACGAGCTGCAGCACCCATGACGGACCCCGCCCCCACCGGCGTACCCGATCGCGCACAACTGCCCGCTGCGGACGCCGCCGATCGCCCGCAGCCTGCCGAGGCAGCCGGTCACGCGCAGCGGCCCGCCGGTATAGCCGATCGCCCGCAGCCGCCCGCCGCGGACGCAGCCGATCGGGCGCAGCGGCCCGCCGCGGACGCAGCCGATCGCCCGCAGCCGCCCGCCGCCGAGCCCCCGATGCGGGACCTGGTGCTCGACTCGCTGGGTGGCTGGCGCGGATTCCTCGACGCGGGGCTCCCGTCACTGTGCTTCATCGTCGCCAACGCGATCGGCGGCCTGACGCCGGCGATCTGGGCGGGCGGCGTAGCCGGCGCGGCGGTCTTCCTGCTGCGCGTGCTGCGCAAGGAGAAGATCCAGCAGGCGGTGTCCGGACTGTTCGCGCTCGCGCTCTGCATCTTCATCGCCCGCCAGACCGGCGAGTCCCGGGACTTCTTCGCATTCGGCATCCTGCGCTCGGGCGCTTTCGCTCTGGTGCTGCTGGGCTCGCTGGTGCTGCGCAGGCCGTTGATCGGGTACGCATGGAGCTTCTTCAGCCCGGTCGAGCGGTGGCGGGACGATCCCCGGCTGCTGCGTGTCTTCAACTGGCTCACCGCGATCTGGGCCGGTGGCTTCGCCCTGCGCTTCGTGCTCGAAGGGGTGTTCTACCTCGCCGACAGCACCACGGCGCTGGGCGCAATGCGGATCGCGCTCGGTTACCCGCTCACCTTCGTGATGCTCCTGGTGACTTATCTGATCGCGAGCAAGGCCACGGGCCAGGAGCGTCGGATCCGGCTGCCCGGCCGATTCGGCCGCTAGCCACCCCTCCGCATCCTCGACCGAGCCCCCACGGGGCGAGCGACGTGGCGGCCTGGGCCAAGGTGCCGGGTTCCGCACCCCAGACGCTGCACATGCCGGCACCTCGAGCGGGCCCACCTTCTTGGTCGTCGAGCCACCCCCTGCTTGGTCGTCGAGCGAGCGAGCCCCCTGGGGCGAGCGATGTCGAGACGCCGGGAGCCGACAATGTCGCCGGTGCGCGCGGTGGTCGTCCACAGGTGGCCGGGTTGTGCACAGATCCCTGATGTGGCGGGGTTCTGTCGGGGAAATCTTGTCGGTGCCGGTCCGTAGATTCAGGGGCATGATCAGCAGCCCACCCGTGACGGACCCGGGAGCCGACGTGGCCTCGCCGGTGGCGGTGGTGCGCGGCGCGTGGCTGGCGGTGCAGCAGCTCGCCCTCGACG
>NZ_WBKP01000048.1 GCF_009602465.1 Cumulibacter manganitolerans
AGGCCGTCGCCGCGTTGCGCAGCGCCGCGCCGCGGGTCGCGGTCGCGTCCTACCTGATCGGCCGCGGGCACTTCCACGACCGGCTTCAGGACGCCGGGGCGGACCTCGTCACGGCGCCGCTCGGCTGCGACGACGCCGTCGCGGCGCTGGTGATCCGGCGCTACGACGCCGCCCGCTCGCGCACCGCGCCGCTCAGCAGACCGGCCGCCGCGACCGCCACCAGGACGATCAGCAGCGCCTGACGCAGGCTGCTGTGCTCGCCGATGAAGCCGATCACCGGCGGCGCGACCAGGAACGCCAGGTAGCCGATCGTGGAGACGACGCTGACCCGCGCGGCCGCGCGGCGCGGGTCCGCCGCCGCCGCGGACATGCCGATCGGGAAGCCCAGCGCGGCGCCGGCGCCCCAGACGCCGGCGCCGACGAAGGCGAGCGCGGGATCGTCGACGAAGATCATCAGCGACAGCCCGGCGAAGGCGAGCGCGGCGCACACCCGCAGCACCGGCGTCCGGCCGTAGCGGTCGATGAGCCGGACGCCCAGCAGCCGCACCAGCGTCATGGCGCCCAGGAACACGCCGAGGGCGGCCGCGCCGGCGGAGTTGTCGACGCCGTGCCCGTCCACCATCGTGAGCGCCAGCCAGTCGTTGGCGCTGCCCTCGGCCAGCGCCATGCCGAGCACGACCACGCCGATGAGCAACGTGGCGCGATCGGTCCAGGCGCTGAGCCGGGCGCGCACGCCCTGCGGCTCGTCCGCGTGCGGCGCCGGCCGCGGCACCCAGCGGTTGGTCAGGGTGACCGCGAGCAGGTCGAGCGCCACGATCCCGCCCAGGTGGGCGAGCATCGAGACGCCGTACCGCTCGGCCAGCGAGCCGATGCCGGCGCCGGCCAGGGTGCCGAGGCTGAACATCGCGTGGAAGACCGGCATGACGGTCCGTCCGCGCGCCTGCTCGGCGGCCGCGGCGCTCACGTTCATCACCACGTCGACGATGCCGGTGCCCAGCCCGAACGTCGCCAGCCCGGCCGCCACCGCGGCGTACGACCCGGCGTCGGTGCCGACCGCCGCGACCACGAGGCCGCCCTGCTGGACGACCGCGAACGCCAGCATCGAGCGTCGCGGGCCCAGCCACGCGTCGACGTGGCTGGCGGCCAGCATCCCGGTCATCGACCCCAGCGACAGCGCGAAGACCAGCAGGCTCAGCTGCCCGGTGCTCGCCGCCAGCACGTCCCGCACGTGCGGCATGCGCGAGAGGTACGACGCCATGCCCAGGCCGCCGGCGAAGAAGATGACCACGATGGCCGCGCACCAGCGGCGTACGTCGGGCGCGGACCGGCGTCCGGCAGCGGTAGGTAGCACGTCGTCCCACCCTACGGCCGCTCTGGCGGTGGCTTTCACCCCGCTGCGCGGCCGATACCGGGGTACTTCCCACCGCGAGAGGGCACAGCGGGGCAGAACCCACCGCATCCGGCGGCCCGGCGGCGAGCGCGCGGTCGGCCGCGTGCGCGAGCCGGTCCTGTGGACAACCCGGTCGGGGCCCGTGTCGTGCGTCAGTCTGGCGGCGTGAGATCAGATGCCTCCGACGTCCGCCTGCTGCTGGACCGGCTGCCCGCGCACGGCCTCGGGACGCGCCGGCAGTGGCTCGATGCCGGCGCCACCCACCGGATGTTCGAGGACGGCCGGCTGCTGCGCGTCGCCCGCGGGCTGTACGCCGCCGACGGCGTCGACGTCTCGGTCGAGCGGCTCGCCGCGCTGCTGCCCGAGGAGGCGGTGATCGGTGGCTGGGCGGCCGCCGTCGCGTTCGGCTTCCGCGACGCCGGACCCGCGATGCAGAGCCCGACGGCACAGCCGGTGCCGGCCTACCTCGCGCGTGCCGACCACCGCAGCCCGGCGGGGTTCGCGGTGCGCCGCAGCACCCTGCTGCCCGGCGAGCAGGTCGTCGTGGACGGCGTCCGGGTCACCAGCCCGGCGCGGACGGCGTACGACCTGGCGCGGTTCGCCACCGGCGTCCGCTCGGCGACGGGGTCCGTCGACGCGGCCCGGTGGCCCGGCGCGACGGACCCCGTGACGCCCGAGCAGCTCGCCGCGATGCTCGCGGCACACCCGAACGGCAAGGGCAACCCGCAGCTGCGCTCGGCCGTCGAGCTGTCGACCGGCCGCGCGCGCTCGTTCGCCGAGTCCGACCTGCGGGTGCGGTGGGTGCGGGACGCCGACGTACCGCCCGCCAGGCTGATGACGAACGCGACGCTGCACCTCGAGCGCGGCACGCTGGAGCTCGACCTCGTCGACCTGTCCGCGGGCTTGGTCGTGGAGTACGACGGCGAGCACCACGCCGCGAGCGCGCAGCGCAGCCGCGACGCGCACAAGGACGCCGTCCTCGACGACCTCGGGCTCGGGCACGTGCGGTGCAACGCGGCGGAGCTCGCCCTGGGCGCGGCGGCGTTCTCGGCCTGGGCGCGCGGTCGGCGCGCGGCAGCGATCGCCAAGGGCGCCCCCGAGCGGATCGCCCGCCTGGTGCGCTCGGCCCGGCTGCGCGAGGAGCCCCTGACGCTCTACTGACCGCCGCGCCCGGATCTCTCGTAACGGTGCCACCTCGCGACGGCGTGGCCTCGCGATGGCCTGGCCTCTCGCGGTGGGTTCTACCCCGCTCGGGCCGCGATAGCGGGGTAGAAGCCACCGCCAGCCGGGACAGCGGGGCGCGATCCACCGCGATAGGGGGCGAAGGCGCTGACAACGGGGCGGCGAAGGCGCTGACAACGAGTCGGGGAAGTTTCGGTAATGATTCGGCCACTGCCGGTGGCATCCCGCCGGCTCGGGTTCTCAATCGACGTAGACGCACTGCGGACCATGGGGGTGTGGGCGATGCGTAGAACTCTGACCTGGCTCATGGCGCTGATCACCGCTGTCGGGATCGGCCTGATCACGCCGGCGGTGGCCCAGGCCGCGCCGTACTGCGGGATCTACTGGGGATCGCTGCCGAAGGCCGGCGGCTCCCTGTCGAGCGCGCCGATCACGAACGTCCGGGCGGGCAGGCACACCTGCTACGACCGCGTGGTGGTCGACATCAGCGGCAGCGCCAACGGCTATCAGGCGCGGTACGTGCCCGTGGTGACCGCCGAAGGCAGCGGTGCGCCCATCCCGCTGAGGGGCGGCGCCTACATCCAGCTCGTGATCCTCGACCCGGCGTACAGCTCCAGCGGCGCCTCGACGTACCACCCGAGCGACCCGGCGAACCTCGTCAACGTCTCGGGCTGGCAGACCCTCCGGCAGATCGCCTGGGGCGGCAGCTACGAGGGCTACACGACGATCGCCATCGGCGTCCGCGCGCGACTGCCGTTCCGGGTCTTCGTGCTGACCGGCCCGACGCGCATCGTGCTGGACGTCGCGCACTACTGGTGACCGCCGTCCGGCACGGCGACCACCGCTGGCCGCCGTCCTCTCGCGGTGGGTTGTACCCCGCTAATCCCCCGATAGCGGGGCACAACCCACCGCCGGACGCAGGAGCGAGGCACAACCCACCGCACGCCGGTGGGTCCACCCGAAGCCGGTCACGAGCAGCCGCTGCTCGTGACCGGCTTCACCACATCCGGGGCGGCGCCCCGTTTGTGCTCCCACCCGGGCGTAGGGCATACTTGAACGGTTGCCTTTTGGGAGCGTGCGCATCGCTGCGCCGTCCCGCTCGGCAGCGTGATGTGTCAGCACGCAGCATCACCGCACGGCGCTCTACGCGAGCGCATCCGGACCGCATCCGGGGCGAAGCCTGCCCCGGACAGCACCGCGAACGGGCGACACGCCCGGCCGCGTGGACCGGAGGACCGAGACATGTTCACAGTGGCAGCGAGGATGCACGATCTCGCCTGCATGAGCGCCCACGGGCGCCGGCATGCGCCTCTGAATGGCTGATCTCGGTACCGGCGGTACTGCGACGTGGTGCCGGATCAGCCCCAGCAAGGACAACTTCAAGCACTAGCTCAATACCTCGGGACCCAACACCGGGGCAGATGAAAAGGACGGCAAGCGTGGCGGGACAGAAGATCCGCATCCGGCTCAAGGCCTACGACCACGAAGCGATCGACGCCTCTGCGCGCAAGATCGTCGAGACGGTGACTCGCACCGGCGCTCGCGTGGTCGGCCCGGTGCCGCTGCCCACTGAGAAGAACGTGTACTGCGTCATCCGCTCGCCCCACAAGTACAAGGACTCGCGCGAGCACTTCGAGATGCGCACGCACAAGCGGCTGATCGACATCCTCGACCCCACGCCGAAGACCGTCGACGCGCTGATGCGCATCGACCTGCCGGCCAGCGTCGACGTCAACATCCAGTAGCAGCCTTTCCGCCGGCGTCCGCCGGACGACCAGCAGGCACGAAGCAGTAGCAACCTGAAATCAGTAGGGACAGCAAGCAGATGACCAGCAAGAACAGCCGCAACGAGAGCGGCGTCCTTGGCACGAAGCTGGGGATGACCCAGGTCTTCGACGAGAACAACCGGATGATTCCGGTGACCGTCGTCAAGGCCGGCCCGTGCGTCGTGACCCAGGTGCGCAAGCCCGATGTCGACGGCTACTCGGCTATCCAGATCGGCTTCGGCGAGATCGACCCGCGCAAGGTCAACCAGCCCCAGAAGGGGCACTTCGCCAAGGCCGGTGTCAGCCCTCGTCGCCACATCACCGAGATCCGCACCGACGACGCCACGTCGTACGAGGTCGGCCAGGAGATCACCCTCGACATCTTCGAGGCCGGCGCCGAGGTCGACGTGACCGGCACCAGCAAGGGCAAGGGCTTCGCGGGCGTCATGAAGCGCCACGGCTTCGCCGGTGTGTCGGCGTCGCACGGTGCGCACCGCAACCACCGCAAGCCCGGCTCGATCGGCGGCTGCGCCACCCCGGGCCGCGTCTTCAAGGGCCTGCGCATGGCCGGCCGCATGGGCAACGAGCGCGTCACCACGCTCGGCCTGAAGGTCGTCCGGGTGGACGCCGACCGCGGCCTCCTGCTCATCAAGGGTGCGATCCCGGGCAACGCCAAGGGCGTCGTCTACGTGCGCAACTCCGTCAAGAACGCCGCGAAGGGCGGTGCCAACTAATGACCAACCTGACCGTTGACGTCCTCGGAGCCGAGGGCAACAAGACCGGCTCGATCGAGCTCCCCGCGGAGATCTTCGACGCGCAGGCCAACATCTCGCTGATGCACCAGGTCGTCGTCGCGCAGCTGGCGGCCAAGCGCCAGGGCACGCACAAGGCCAAGGGCCGCGGCGAGGTCTCCGGCGGCGGCGCGAAGCCGTACCGCCAGAAGGGCACCGGCCGCGCCCGCCAGGGCTCGACCCGCGCGCCGCACTTCGCCGGCGGTGGCGTCGTGCACGGCCCGACGCCGCGCGACTACTCGCAGAAGACTCCCAAGAAGATGAAGGCCGCCGCCCTGCGCGGCGCGCTGTCGGACCGGGCCCGCGCCGGCCTGGTCACGGTGGTCTCGCAGTTCTCCGACGGGGAGAACGTCAAGACCAAGGACGCCCTGGCGATCCTGACCCGCGCGACCGAGATCGCGACCAACCTGCGCAAGCGCGTCCTGGTCGTCCTCGACCGCGACGACCTCGCCGGCTGGGTCGCGCTGCGCAACGTGCCGAACGTGCACCTGCTCGTCGCCGACCAGCTCAACACCTATGACGTGCTCGTCGCGGACGCGGTGGTCTTCACCGAGACCGGCCTGAACGAGTTCCTGTCCGGCGGTCGTCGGGCCGGCGAGGTCGAGGTCGTCGTCGACGACGCGGCGCTCGCCGAGGGCGCCCAGGCCGAGGCCGACGCGCAGACCGAAGAGGAGAAGTAAGGCATGGCTGCCGACCCACGTGACGTAGTGCTCGCTCCGGTCATCTCGGAGAAGAGCTACGGGCTGATCGAGGAGAACAAGTACACGTTCCTCATCCACCCGGACGCGAACAAGACCCAGATCAAGATCGCCGTGGAGCAGATCTTCGGCGTCAAGGTCCTGTCGGTGAACACCATCAACCGCCAGGGCAAGCGCAAGCGCACCCGCTACGGAATCGGCAAGCGCAAGGACACCAAGCGCGCGATCGTGACCGTCGCCGAGGGCGACCGCATCGAGATCTTCGGTGGCGCGGTCAGCTAGCTGATCGCCAACTAACGAACAAAGAAGCGAGATAGGTAAACCACAATGGGCATCCGCAAGTACAAGCCGACGACTCCGGGTCGTCGCGGGTCGAGCGTCTCTGACTTTGCAGAGATCACCCGCAGCACCCCGGAGAAGTCGCTCGTGCGTCCGCTGACCAACAAGGGCGGCCGCAACGCTCATGGAAAGGTCACCACCCGTCACCAGGGTGGTGGGCACAAGCGTGCATACCGACTGATCGACTTCCGCCGCGCGGACAAAGACGGCGTTCCTGCCAAGGTCGCACACATTGAGTACGACCCCAACCGCACCGCTCGCATCGCGCTGCTGCACTACGCAGACGGCGAGAAGCGCTACATCCTGGCGCCGGTGCGCCTCGCGCAGGGCGCGACCGTCGAGTCCGGCGTCGGAGCCGACATCAAGCCGGGTAACAACCTTCCCCTGCGCAACATCCCGACCGGTACCGTCGTGCACGCGATCGAGCTGCGCCCCGGCGGCGGCGCGAAGATCGCCCGCTCGGCCGGCGCCTCCGTGCAGCTCGTCGCCAAGGACGGCCCGTACGCGCAGCTGCGGATGCCCTCGGGCGAGATCCGCAACGTCGACGTGCGCTGCCGCGCGACGGTCGGCGAGGTCGGCAACTCCGAGCACTCGAACATCAACTGGGGCAAGGCCGGCCGCATGCGCTGGAAGGGCAAGCGCCCGACCGTCCGCGGTGTCGCCATGAACCCGGTCGACCACCCGCACGGCGGTGGCGAGGGCAAGACCTCCGGTGGCCGTCACCCGGTCAACCCGGCGGGCAAGCCCGAGGGCCGCACCCGCCGCCGCAAGCCAAGCGATCAGCTGATCGTCCGTCGTCGCCGTACCGGCAAGAAGCGTTAAGGAATAAGAGATGCCACGTTCGGTCAAGAAGGGCTACTTCGTCGACGACCATCTGCTGAAGAAGGTCGACGCCCAGAACGAGAAGAACACGAAGAACGTGATCAAGACCTGGTCGCGTCGCTCCACGATCATCCCCGACATGCTCGGCCACACCTTCGCCGTCCACGACGGTCGCAAGCACGTGCCGGTCTTCGTTTCGGAGTCCATGGTCGGCCACAAGCTCGGCGAGTTCGCCCCGACGCGCACCTTCAAGGGGCACGTCAAGGACGACCGCAAGTCGCGCCGCGGCTAGAGCCACTGTCATCAAGCATTCAGTAGAGAAATCAGCAAGGGGATAAGCGAATGACTGCCACCGCAGGCGACGACCTCCAGGTCGTCCGCGCGCGTGCCAAGCATGTGCGCGTCACGCCGATGAAGGCGCGTCGTGTCATCGACCTCATCCGGGATCTGCCGACGGCCGAGGCGCTCACGCTGCTTCAGTTCGCTCCTCAGTCGGCCAGTGAGCCGGTGTACAAGGTGCTGGCCAGCGCAGTAGCCAACGCCGAGGAGAACCACAGCCTCGACGCCGACTCGCTCGTCGTGCACCGCGCGTACGTCGACGAGGGCCCGACGATGAAGCGGTTCCGCCCGCGCGCCCAGGGCCGCGCGTTCCGGATCCGCAAGCGCACCAGTCACATCACGATCGAGGTCGCACCGGTTGCCTCGAAGCCTTCCAAGAAGGGGAGTGCCCGCTAGTGGGACAGAAGGTCAACCCCCACGGCTTCCGCCTCGGTATCACCACCGAGTGGAAGAGCCGTTGGTTCGCCGACAAGCAGTACGCCGACTACGTCAAGGAAGACGTCGCGATCCGCAAGCTCATGACCACGGGCATGGAGCGCGCCGGGATCTCGCGGGTGGACATCGAGCGCACGCGTGACCGGGTGCGCGTCGACATCCACACCGCACGTCCGGGCATCGTCATCGGACGCCGCGGCGCCGAGGCCGAGCGGCTGCGCGGCGAGCTCGAGAAGCTCACCGCCAAGCAGGTCCAGCTGAACATCCTCGAGGTCAAGAACCCCGAGGCGGACGCTCAGCTGGTCGCCCAGGGCGTCGCCGAGCAGCTCTCCAGCCGCGTGGCGTTCCGCCGCGCGATGCGCAAGTCGATGCAGTCGGCGATGAAGGCGCAGGGCGTCAAGGGCATCCGGATCCAGTGCTCGGGCCGCCTCGGTGGCGCCGAGATGTCGCGCTCGGAGTTCTACCGCGAGGGTCGCGTCCCGCTGCACACGCTGCGCGCGAACATCGACTTCGGCATGTACGAGGCGCGCACCACCTTCGGCCGCATCGGCGTGAAGGTGTGGATCTACAAGGGCGACGTGACGCAGAGCAAGGCCGAGCGCGACGCCGCCGAGGCTGCCCTCCGCGAGCACCGCCGCAGCCGTCCGGAGCGCCGTCCGCGCCGCTCGGGCTCGTCGGGCACCACCGGTGTCTCGACCGAGGCCGGTCGCGCCGCGGCTCAGGCTGCTACCGAGCCGGTGGCCGTCCCCGAGACCGACCAGCCCGCGGGCGAGGCCGTCGTCGACCAGGCGGTCGCCGACGCCACCGCCCCGCAGCCCGAGGTGGCTGCCGAGGCACAGACTGAGAAGGACGCGTAAGACATGCTTATCCCACGCAGGGTCAAGCACCGCAAGCAGCACCACCCGTCGCGTACGGGCGCCGCTTCGGGTGGCACCCGGGTCACGTTCGGTGACTACGGCATCCAGGCTCTCGAGCCGGCCTACGTCACCAACCGTCAGATCGAGTCGGCGCGTATCGCGATCAACCGGCACATCCGTCGTGGCGGCAAGGTCTGGATCAACATCTTCCCGGACCGCCCGCTGACGAAGAAGCCGGCCGAGACCCGCATGGGCTCCGGCAAGGGCTCGCCCGAGTGGTGGGTGGCCAACATCAAACCGGGCCGCGTGCTGTTCGAGATGACCTACCCCAATGAGCAGATCGCCCGCGAGGCACTTCGTCGCGCGATCCACAAGCTCCCGATGAAGTGCCGAATCGTGAAGCGGGATAGTGAGTTCTAATGGCAGTCGGAACTACGCCGTCGGACCTGCGCGAGCTCGAGGATGACGAGCTCGAGACTCGCCTGCGCGAGTCGAAGGAAGAGCTGTTCAACCTGCGCTTCCAGGTCGCGACCGGCCAACTTGACAACCACAAGCGCCTGAAGGCCGTCCGCAGCGACATCGCCCGGATCTACACGATCCTGCGTGAGCGCGAGCTCGGTCTCGCGGCGGCCCCGAGCGAGAGCAGCGAGAAGTAAGCAATGGCTGAACCTGTTATTGAGACGCCCGACGAGGCGACCGACAAGACCGTCGGCCACGGCGGCGACCGCAACTACCGCAAGGTGCGCAGCGGGCTCGTCGTGAGCGACAAGATGGACAAGACCATCGTCGTGCAGGTCGAGGACCGCGTGAAGCACGCGCTCTACGGCAAGGTCATGCGCCGCAGCTCGCGCCTGAAGGTGCACGACGAGAACAACGAGGCCGGCATCGGCGATCGCGTTCGCGTGATGGAGACCCGCCCGCTCAGCGCCACCAAGCGCTGGCGTCTGGTCCAGATCATCGAGAAGGCCCGCTAAGCGCCACCTCGCGGCCGCCTCGGCGGCCGACCAATCCAATCCGTTCGGCCAGGCTCGCCCCCGGCGAGAACCAGCAGACAACTGGGAGTAGAAGTGATTCAGCAGGAGTCGCGACTTCGCGTCGCCGACAACACCGGAGCCAAGGAGATCCTGTGCATCAGGGTCCTCGGCGGCTCCGGTCGTCGCTACGCCGGCATCGGTGACGTCATCGTCGCCACCGTCAAGGACGCCATCCCCGGCGCCGGCGTCAAGAAGGGCGATGTCGTCAAGTGCGTCATCGTCCGCACCGTCAAGGAGAAGCGTCGTCCCGACGGCTCCTACATCAAGTTCGACGAGAACGCCGCCGTGCTGATCAAGCCGGACGGCGAGCCTCGCGGCACGCGCATCTTCGGCCCGGTCGGGCGCGAGCTGCGCGACAAGAAGTACATGAAGATCATCTCGCTCGCCCCGGAGGTGCTGTAACCGTGAAGGTCAAGAAGGGCGACACCGTTCTGGTCATCTCCGGCAAGGACAAGGGCGCCAAGGGCAAGGTCATCGCGGCCTTCCCCGAGCGTGAGCGCGTCATCGTCGAGGGTGTCGGCCGCGTCAAGCGGCACACCAAGATGCAGGCCAGCCAGCGCGGCTCGCAGGAGGGCGGCATCGTCACCCAGGAGGCGGCGATCCACGTCAGCAACGTCATGGTCGTCGACAAGGACGGCAAGGCCACCCGCGTCGGCTACCGCAAGGACGAGGACGGCCGCAACGTGCGCGTCTCCAAGCGCGCCACCGGCAAGGACAAGGACCTCTAAGCCATGACTACTGAGACCCCCGAGCGCATCACCCCGCGCCTGAAGACTCGCTACAACGACGAGATCGCGCCGGCGCTGAACGAGCAGTTCAGCTACGGCAACGCGATGCAGATCCCGCGCGTCGTCAAGGTCGTCGTCAACATGGGTGTCGGCGACGCCGCCAAGGACGCCAAGCTCATCGACGGCGCGCTGCGCGACCTGACGGCCATCACCGGCCAGAAGCCGCAGCTGCGTCGCGCGACGAAGTCGATCGCGCAGTTCAAGCTGCGCGAGGGACAGCCCATCGGCGCCAAGGTGACGCTGCGCGGCACCCGCATGTGGGAGTTCCTGGACCGCACCCTGAGCCTCGCGCTGCCGCGCATCCGCGACTTCCGCGGGCTGTCGGGCAAGCAGTTCGACGGGAACGGCAACTACACCTTCGGTCTCAACGAGCAGTCGATGTTCCACGAGATCGACATCGACAAGATCGACCGCGTCCGCGGCATGGACATCACGGTCGTCACCACCGCCAAGACCGACGAAGAGGGACGGGCCCTGCTCAAGGCACTCGGCTTCCCGTTCAAGGAGGACTAAGCCATGGCTAAGAAGGCCCTGATCAACAAGGCGAACCGCAAGCCCAAGTTCGCGGTCCGCGCCTACACCCGGTGCAACAAGTGCGGACGTCCGCACTCGGTGTACCGCAAGTTCGGCCTGTGCCGCATCTGCCTTCGGGAGATGGCGCACGCGGGCGAGCTTCCCGGTATCACCAAGTCCAGCTGGTAACACTTCACCGCAATCTTCGCCGAAGGCCCGACCCGGAACCGCGGCGAGAAGGGTAAACACACTGATGCAGAACACGAAGGGACGGGATCTGTAATGACGATGACGGATCCCATCGCGGACATGCTCACCCGCGTGCGCAACGCCAACTCGGCGTTCCACGACGAGGTCGTCATGCCGCACAGCAAGCTCAAGACCCACATCGCCGAGATCCTCAAGCAGGAGGGCTACATCGCCTCCTTCGAGGTGACCGACGGCGAAAAGGGCAAGGTGCTGAAGATCGAGCTCAAGTACGGCCCCAACCGTGAGCGCTCGATCGCCGGCGTCCGGCGCATCTCGAAGCCCGGTCTGCGCGTGTACGCACGCTCGACCGAGCTCCCGAAGGTGCTCGGCGGCCTCGGCATCGCCATCATCTCGACGTCGTCCGGCCTGCTGACCGACAAGCAGGCGACCCGTCAGCGCGTGGGCGGCGAAGTCCTCGCGTACGTCTGGTAGGGGAGCGTAACCATGTCACGTATTGGTCGTCTTCCGGTCGTCGTCCCCAGCGGCGTCGACATCTCCATCGCGGGCCAGGACATCACAGTCAAGGGCCCCAAGGGCGAGCTGAAGCACACCGTCGTCTCGCCGATCAAGGTCGCGAAGAACGACGAGGGCCAGGTCGTCGTGAGCCGTCCCGATGACGAGCGCGAGTCCCGCGCCCGCCACGGCCTGTCGCGCTCGCTGATCAGCAACATGGTCATCGGCGTCACCGACGGCTACGAGAAGAAGCTCGAGATCGTCGGCGTCGGCTACCGCGTCACCGCCAAGGGCAGCGCGCTCGACTTCTCGCTCGGCTTCTCGCACCCCGTCGTCATCGAGCCGCCGGAGGGCATCACCTTCACGGTGGAGACCCCGACGCGGTTCTCGGTCAGCGGCATCGACAAGCAGAAGGTCGGCGAGGTCGCCGCGAACATCCGCAAGCTGCGCAAGCCGGAGCCGTACAAGGGCAAGGGCATTCGTTACGCGGGCGAGCAGGTTCGCCGCAAGGTCGGAAAGCAGGGTAAGTAATGGCATCGTCCGCTATCGCACGTACCGGCGGTCGTGGTGTGGCGCAGCAGCGCCGCAACTCCAAGGCTCGCCGCCACTTCCGGCTGCGCAAGAAGGTCGCCGGCACCACCGAGCGCCCCCGTCTGGTCGTCACCCGGTCCTCGCGGCACATCGTCGCGCAGATCGTCGACGACACCGTGGGCAAGACCCTCGTGTCGGCGTCGTCCCTCGAGGCCGACGTCCGCTCCTCGGACGGCGACAAGAGCGCGATCTCCAAGAAGGTCGGCGAGCTGGTCGCCCAGCGCGCCAAGGACGCCGGCATCTCCGCCGTCGTCTTCGACCGTGCGGGCAACAAGTACCACGGTCGGATCGCTGCGCTCGCCGACGCGGCGCGCGAAGGGGGCCTCGACTTCTAATGCAGAACTCCACTCTTTGCCTCAAGGAGAGCATCTAATGCCAGGACAGCAGCGTCGCGGCGGCGGCACCGGCGATCGCCGGGACCGTCGCGAGGGCGGCCGCAACAACCAGGCTCAGGCGGAGAAGTCCAACCACCTCGAGCGCGTCATCAAGGTCAACCGCGTAGCGAAGGTCGTCAAGGGCGGCCGCCGCTTCAGCTTCACCGCGCTCGTCGTCGTCGGTGACGGCGACGGCACCGTCGGTGTCGGCTACGGCAAGGCCAAGGAAGTCCCGGCCGCGATCGCCAAGGGCGTCGAGGAGGCCAAGAAGAACTTCTTCAAGGTTCCGCGGATCGCCTCGACCATCCCGCACCAGATCCAGGGTGAGGCCGCCGCGGGCGTCGTCATGCTCAAGCCGGCCAGCCCCGGTACCGGTGTCATCGCCGGTGGCCCGGTCCGCGCCGTCCTCGAGTGCGCCGGCATCGGCGACATCCTGAGCAAGAGCCTCGGCTCGGACAACCCGATCAACATCGTGCACGCCACCGTGGCCGCTCTCAAGGGCCTCGTGCGTCCCGAGGAGGTGGCCGCTCGCCGCGGCCTGCCGATCGAGGACGTCGCCCCTGCGGGCATGCTGCGGGCGCGCGCCGGTCAGGGAGCGTAACCCACATGGCACAGATCAAGGTCACCCAGCTTCGCTCGTCGATCGGCGTGAAGCCCAACCAGCGCGCCACGCTGCGCGCCCTGGGCCTGAAGCGGATCAACGACACCGTCGTCCAGGAGGACCGCCCGGAGATCCGCGGCATGGTCCAGACGGTCACGCACCTCGTGGCCGTTGAGGAAGTGAAGTAGTCATGGCAGAGCAGAACCAGACCCAGGACGTCGCGCCGATCAAGGTGCACCACCTCCGTCCGGCCCCCGGCGCCCACAAGGCCAAGACCCGCGTGGGTCGCGGCGAGGGCTCCAAGGGCAAGACGGCCGGTCGCGGCACCAAGGGCCAGCACGCCCGCAACACGGTGCGGCAGGGCTTCGAGGGCGGCCAGACGCCGCTGCAGATGCGGCTGCCGAAGCTGAAGGGCTTCAAGAACCGGTTCGCCACGTCGTACCAGGTCATCAACCTCGACCGGCTCGCCACCCTGTTCCCGCAGGGCGGCCAGGTGGGCGTCGACGACATGGTCGCCGCGGGCGGCGTCCGCAAGGGCCAGCTCGTCAAGGTGCTCGGCACCGGCGACCTCGGCGGCGTCAAGCTCGACGTCACCGCGCACGCCTTCTCGGGCTCGGCGAAGGACAAGATCACGGCAGCGGGCGGCTCGGTCACCGAGCTGTGACGCACCGCTAGCGCGTAGGCCCGCTCGTGCCCCACCGGGGCGCGGGCGGGTTCTGCGTATCGGGGGCCGGGGCGTGCGATAAAGTCGAGTGCTGGCTCGCTCGATGCGCGGCCTGGTCCGGCGTACGGTCGCGGCCGTAGCTGAAATTCCAAGCAGTACTTTTGATGAAGGCCCGGCGTGCACCTCGCGCCGCGGCCCCAGCGCAGGAGGATGCGTGCTCAAGGCGTTCGGGTCGGCGATGAAGACGCCTGACCTCCGCAAGAAGATTCTGTTCACGCTGGCGATCGTGGCGCTCTACCGCGTCGGCGCCCAGGTGCCGTCGCCCGGTGTGCTGCTCGGCAACATCAAGCAGTGCGTGAAGCAGGCGACCGCAGGCGGCCAGGGCGACATCTACTCGCTGGTCAACCTGTTCTCCGGAGGCGCGCTGCTGCAGCTGTCGATCTTCGCGCTCGGCATCATGCCGTACATCACCGCGAGCATCATCATCCAGCTGCTCACCGTCGTGATCCCGCGGTTCGAGCTGCTGAAGAAGGAAGGCCAGTCCGGCCAGAACAAGCTCACGCAATACACCCGCTACCTCACCATCGCGCTCGGCGTCCTGCAGGCCACCGGCATCATCGCGCTCGCCCGCTCCGGACAGCTGTTCCAGTGCGACCGCGACATCCTGGCGAACAAGGACTCGATCTTCCAGTACTCGCTGCTGGTGCTCACGATGACCGCCGGTACGGCGCTGATCATGTGGTTCGGCGAGCTGATCACCGAGAAGGGCATCGGCAACGGCATGTCGCTGCTGATGGCCACCTCCATCGCCGCGCGCATCCCCGCCGAGGGCACCTCCATCGCCAGCCGCGGCCAGATCGTGCTGTGGGCGATGATCGCGCTGTCGCTGGTCGTGATCGTGACGGTGGTGTTCGTCGAGCAGGCGCAGCGGCGCATCCCCGTGCAGTACGCCAAGAAGATGATCGGGCGCAAGATGTACGGCGGCACGTCGACGTACCTGCCGCTGAAGGTCAACCAGGCCGGCGTCATCCCGGTCATCTTCGCCTCGTCGCTGCTGTACATCCCGCAGCTGATCACCCAACTCCAGGGCAACTCGAAGGCCGGCCCGATCCGGCGGTTCTTCGAGGACTACGTCATCAACATGTCCAGCTGGGTGCACATCGTGCTGTACCTCGCGCTGATCATCTTCTTCGCCTACTTCTACGTGGCCATCACGTTCAACCCCGAGGAGCGGGCCGACGAGATGAAGCGCTACGGCGGGTTCATCCCCGGCATCCGTCCGGGCCGGCCCACCGCGGAGTACCTGCAGTACGTACTCTCTCGCATCACGCTCCCGGGCGCGTTGTACCTTGGTGTCGTCGCGATTCTGCCGAACCTGCTGATGAGCCTCACCGGCCCGGCTAACGGTCAGAACTTCCCGTTCGGCGGCACGGCGGTCCTGATCCTGGTCGGCGTGGCGCTGGAGACCGTAAAGCAGATCGAGAGCCAGCTGCAGCAACGTAACTACGAAGGGTTCCTCCGCTGATGCGCATCGTTCTCCTCGGCCCTCCCGGCGCGGGCAAAGGCACCCAGGCTCAGCTGCTGACCGGGCGTCTCGGCATCCCGCAGATCTCCACCGGTGACATCTTCCGCGCCAACGTGGGGCAGGGGACCGAGCTGGGCAAGCTCGCCAAGACCTACATGGACGCCGGCGACCTGGTGCCCGACGAGGTCACGGTCGCCATGGTCGAGGACCGGCTGGCCCAGCCGGACGCCGCGGGCGGCTACCTGCTCGACGGCTTCCCGCGCACGGTCGCGCAGGCCGAGGCGCTCGACGCGCTGCTGGCGAAGGCCGGCAGTCCACTGGACGCGGTGCTGGAGATCCAGGTCCCCGACGCGCACATCATCGAGCGGCTGTCGTCCCGGGTGACGATGATCGACGGCGAGGCGGTGCAGCGCGACGACGACCGCCCCGAGACCGTCCGCCACCGGCTGCAGGTGTACGCCGAGCAGACCGCGCCGCTGGTCGACTTCTATCGCGCCACCGGCGCGCTGCGCAGCATCGACGGGGTGGGCGAGGTCGACGAGATCACCCACCGCGCGCTCGAGGCGCTCGGCGTCGCGTAGCGGCGATGACGTTCCTGCGCGGGCTCGCGGCTCGCGCCCGCGGCCGCGCCATCGAGGTCAAGTCCGACGACGAGCTGGCGGCCATGCGCGTGGCCGGGCTGCTGGTCGCTGACGCGCTCGACGCCGTGCGGGACGCCGTGCGGCCCGGCATCAGCACCGCCGAGCTCGATCGCGTCGCCGAGACCGTCATCCGCGACGGCGGCGGCACCCCGTCCTTCCTCGGCTACCAGGGGTTCACCGGGTCGATCTGCGCGTCGGTCAACGACGAGGTGGTGCACGGCATCCCGCGACCGGACAAGAAGCTCGCTGCCGGGGACCTGCTGTCCATCGACTGCGGCGCCGTCGTCGACGGCTGGCACGGCGACTCCGCCGTCACGGTCGGCGTGGGCGACATCGCAGCCGAGCACGCCGCGCTGCTGGCCGTCACCGAGGACGCCATGTGGGCCGGCATCGCCGCAGGCGTGGCCGGGGCGCGGCTCAGCGACATCTCGCACGCCATCGAGGCCTGCGTCGAGCAGTGGGACGCCGCGCACGGCCGCGAGTACGGCATCGTGGAGCAGTACGGCGGGCACGGCATCGGCACCGCGATGCACCAGGATCCCCACATCCTCAACTACGGCAGGCCCGGCAAGGGCCCGCGGCTGCGGCCCGGGATGGCGCTGGCCATCGAGCCGATGCTCACCCTCGGCAACCCCGACACCCGGGAGCTCGCCGACGGCTGGACGGTGATCACCCGGGACGGGTCGGCCGCCGCGCACTTCGAGCACTCCTACGCCGTCACCGGGTCCGGGCCGTGGGTGCTGACCGCCCGGGACGGCGGCCGCGTGGCGCTGGGCGCGCGCGGCGTCGCCGTCAGCGCGCTCGCCGGCTGAGCGCAGCGACGAGGCGCCCGGCCCCCACCTGGGCTTATCCGGTATTCGGGACGCCGTTCCTTGACGTGGGATTCTATAGGATAAAGTGACAGCCGAATCAACTTTGACGCACCGTCACTTCACGAAGGGCAACCATGTCTGCATCACGTCGCATCACCACCACCGTCGGAGTCGGCGTCGCGCTCGCGCTGGCCGTCTCCGGCTGCTCGACCAAGGCCGGCGGCAGCACCGGCGGGGCGGGCAAGGACGGTCTGAAGACCGACTTCGGGGTGACCGACAGCGAGATCACGCTGGGCGCGCTCACCGACGCGTCGGGCCCGTTCAAGGTCGGCGGGGTGCTGGTCACGCACGGCAACGAGCTGTGGGCGAAGCAGGTCAACCAGGCCGGCGGCATCTGCGGGCGCCAGATCAAGCTCGACATCCGCGACACCAGCTACAAGGCGGACACGGCGATCCCGGCGTACGACGACCTGCAGACCAAGAGCGCCGGTCTCATCCAGATCATCGGCTCGGCGGTGTTCGCCGCGCTGAAGCAGAAGATGATCGCCAACCAGATGATGGGCTCGTCGCCGACCATCGCCTCGGAGAACCTCGACAGCGACGTCATGGTCGGCGTCACCACGACGTTCGACGTGGAGGCGATCAACGGGCTGGCCTTCCTGCAGCAGCAGGGCAAGCTCGCCGACGGTGCCAAGATCGGCGCGATCTACCTGCAGAACGAGGCCGGCCAGAACGCCTTCGCCGGCGTCCAGGCGTACGCCAAGAAGCACAACATCGAGGTCGTCGGCGCGCCGGCCTCACCGACCGACACCGACATGACCGCCACGGTCACCAAGTTCAAGTCCCAGGGCGTGAACCTGGTCTACATCGCGATGCCGCCGGCCGCGACCGCCTCCACGGCCGTCCAGATGAAGGGTCAGGGGCTCGCGGTGCCGCTGGTCGGCTTCAACTCCGCGTTCCAGCCCTCGATGCTCAGCGACCAGCAGGTCATCGACGCGCTGCAGAGCAACTTCTACTTCATCCCCGCCGCCCACGTCTGGAACTCCGACGTCGAGGCCGTCGCCAAGCTGCGTGAGCAGTGGGCGGCCGCCGGCATCCAGGACGCCCCCGCCCAGTCGGTCATCACCGGCTACCTGTCCGGGCTCGCCTGGGGCGCGATCCTCAAGCAGGCCTGCGACGACGGCGACATGACCCGCAAGGGCCTCGTCGAGGCGCGCAAGAAGGTCACCTCGCTGGAGACCGGCCTGAGCGGCGTGCTGGACTTCTCGGATCCGGGCGCCCCGCCGACCCGCGAGACGCTCGTCGCGCAGGTCGACGCGCAGGCGCCGGGTGGCCTGAAGGAGATCTCCAAGCTGACGGTCTCCAAGGAGGCCAAGGAGTACAAGACGCCGTACCAGAAGTAGCGACGGCGCACCGATCGACCGCAGGGCGGGGCTTCGAGGAATCGAGGCCCCGCCCTCGTATTGTCAGGGGGTGCTCGACGACAACACCCAAGCGATCATTGCCATGGCCTGGGCCCGCACCTGCGGGCTGGCGGACGACGCGTTCGCCGTCGGCAGCGGTCGCATCGCGGCCGCCGACGACGCGGCCCAGGCGGTGACCGTCGTCGCGCTGCTCGGCCGCACCCTCCTGCACGGCCCGCGATGGGCGGTCGAGGGCGCCGAGGACTACGCCGACGAGGCGCTGCTGGAGGTGCACGCCCTGCTCGCGCTGGCCAAGGACCACGCGCCGCGCGGCACCCGCGTCAGCGCGCTGCTGTACGCCGACGAGTACGTCGCCGACGAGTCGCTCGAGCAGGCGCGGGTCACCGACGACCCGGAGGCGGTGCGCGACCTGCTCGCCCGGTGTGCGCCGGACGACGTGGACCCCGACGACCTGGCGACCCGCGAGCGGGTCTTCGTGCTGCTCGGCGAGGACGACCGCCCGGGCGCGGTGGCGGCCTACTCCGCCCAGCAGGGCATCATCGCCGATCTCGTGCTCGCCCAGGCGATCGACGCCCGGGGCAGCGGCGCCATCGAGGTGGCCGCCGCGGTGGCGATGCACGACGCGCTGGACGACGGCCTGATCCCTCAGCTGCGGATCGGCTCCAACGAGGGCGCCGACCTCGCCCACTCGCTCGGCTTCGAGCAGCTCGGCGCGCTGGCGACGGTCGCGCTCGGCGACTGACCGGGCGCTGTGCGGGGTCTCACGCGGGCCCCGGGACGATGGTCCCTAGTGTGAGGATTCGGTGAGGGAAACCATGATGACGCACCTCTAGCGTCGTTTCCAGATACGGAGTCCCTCGGTGAGCGCAGAGCTAATCGACCGGTGGCAGTTCGGCATCATCACCGTCTACCACTTCCTGTTCGTGCCGTTGACGATCGGGCTCGCACCGCTCATCGCCGGGCTGCAGACCGCCTACAACCGCACCGGCAAGCTGCAGTACCTGCGCGGCGCGAAGTTCTTCGGAAAGCTGTTCCTGATCAACTTCGCGATCGGCGTCGTGACCGGCATCGTCCAGGAGTTCCAGTTCGGCATGAACTGGTCGGAGTACTCCCGGTTCGTCGGTGACATCTTCGGTGCGCCGCTGGCCATGGAGGCGCTGCTGGCGTTCTTCCTCGAGTCGACGTTCCTCGGCCTGTGGATCTTCGGCTGGGGGCGGCTGTCGCCGCGGCTGCACAACGCGGCGATCTGGCTGGTCTCGATCGGCACCATGCTGTCGGCGTACTTCATTCTCGCCGCCAACTCGTGGATGCAGAACCCGGTGGGCCTGCGCATCGACGAGAACGGCACGCCGCGGCTCACCTCCATCGCCAAGGTGCTGACCAACCCGGTCCAGCTGGTCACCTTCCCGCACGTGATCACGGCCGCGCTGATGACCGGCGGCACCGTGATGGCCGGCGTGAGCGCCTGGTACCTCGCGCGCGGGCGCTTCGTCGACGTCTTCCGACCCACGCTGAAGCTCGGTGCCTGGGCGGTGCTCGTCGGCGGCCTCGGCACCGCGATCTCCGGGGACCTGCAGGCCCGCGTGATGACGGCGACCCAGCCGATGAAGATGGCCGCCGCGGAGGCGCTGTACAACACGAGGTCCGGGGCTGGCTTCTCGGTGTTCACCATCGGCAGCCTGGACGGCTCCAAGGAGCTCTTCTCCATCCGGGTCCCCAACCTGCTGTCGTTCATGGCGACCGGCTCGTTCAACGGCGAGGTCGAGGGCATCAACGACCTGCAGCGCGACTACCTCGCGAAGTGGGGCGCCGGCGACTACTCGCCCAACATTCCGGTGACCTACTGGTCGTTCCGCCTGATGATCGGCTTCGGTGTGCTGGCCGCGCTGTGGGCCGCGTGGGCGCTGTGGTCGACGCGCCGCGGCGCGGTGCCGACCGGCAGGTGGCTGGTGCGCGGAGCCGTCCTCGCGATCGCCTGCCCGTTCCTGGCCAACTCCTTCGGCTGGATCTTCACCGAGATGGGCCGCCAGCCGTGGGCGGTGTTCGGCCTGCTGAAGGTGCAGGACTCGATCTCCACCTCGGTCTCCGCCGGCGAGGCGCTCACCGGGCTGATCACCCTCACGCTGCTGTACGGCGCGCTGGCCGTGGTCGACGTCAAGCTGATGGTGAAGTACGCCCGCATCGGCCCGCCGTCACCGGAGGAGACGCTGGCCGCGCTCGAGCCGAAGCCGTTGCTGCCCGGCATGGACGACGAGGACGACGACTTCGACGACGACGACGAGGACGCGAACCGTCCGATGTCGTTCGCGTACTAGAGACAAGAGGACTCATCACCATGACACTCGTCGACTTCTGGTTCTACCTGATCGCGGTCCTGTGGATCGGCTACTTCTTCCTCGAGGGCTTCGACTTCGGCGTCGGGATGCTGCTGCCCATCCTGAGCCGGGACGAGCGTGACCGCCGGGTCATGATCAACACGATCGGGCCGGTCTGGGACGGCAACGAGGTGTGGCTGCTGACCGCCGGCGGGGCGACGTTCGCCGCCTTCCCGCTCTGGTACGCGACGCTGTTCTCCGGCTTCTTCCTGCCGCTGCTGATCATCCTCGTCGCGCTGATCCTGCGCGGCGTCGCCTTCGAGTACCGCGGGAAGGGCGAGCACGGCAACGACGCCCGGTGGAAGCGCGGCTGGGACCTGTGCAGCGGCGTCGGGTCGTGGGTGCCGGCGATCCTGTGGGGCGTGGCGTTCGCGAACATCCTGCGCGGCGTGCCGCTCGGGCTGAACGCCAACGACCACATCGACTACACAGGCGGGTTCTTCAACCTGCTCAACCCGTACGCGCTGCTCGGCGGCCTGGTCACCCTGACGGTGTTCCTCCTGCACGGGGCTGTCTTCCTCGCGCTGAAGACGACCGGCGACATGAAGCAGCGCGCGGAGGCGTTCGCCAAGCGGCTCGGGATCGTCGCCCTGCTGCTGGCCGCCGCGTTCATCGTGTGGACGGCGGCCGAGCACGGCACCGTCGCGTCGGTCGTCCTGCTCGCGATCGCCGCCGTCGCGATGATCGCGGCGCTGGCGATGATCCACCGTGGCCGCGAGGGGTGGGCGTTCACCCTGCTCGGCGTCACCATCGCCGCGCTCGTGCTCGGCCTGTTCGTGAGCCTCTACCCGAACGTGCTGCCCGACATCGACGGCGCGCACGACCTCACCGCCCAGGCCGCGGCGTCCTCGCCGTACACCCTCAAGGTGATGACGATCGTCGCCGGCATCATGACGCCGGTCGTGCTGGCCTACCAGGCGTGGACGTACTGGGTGTTCCGCAAGCGGATCAGCCGTCGCAGCATCCCGGCCGATCGGCCCCGGGAGGACGTGGCGGCGGACGCCGGGCTCGTGCCCGACCGCGGCTGATGAAACCGCTCGACCCGCGGCTGCTGCGGCACGCCGCCGCTACCCGGGCGCTCCTCGGCGGAGCGGTCGTGGTCGGGGTCGGCACGGCGGTCGCCACCATCGGCTACTCGGCCACCCTCGCGCACCTCATCGCCGCCGCGATCCGGCACGGCACCCCCGTGGCGCAGCTGACCGGCGCCACGGCCCTCCTCGGGCTCTGGGTCGCCGCGCGGGTGCTGTTCGCCTGGGCGGGGGAGCTCTTTCCCCGCCGGCTCGCGGTGGCGCTCACCGGGCAGCTGCGCCGGGCGCTGCTCGACCGCGTCGTGACCGAGGACCGCGGCGTCGCCGTACGCCGCAGCCCCTCGAGCCTGATCACGCTGGCCACCACCGGCGTCGCCGGGCTGGAGAGCTACGCGGCCCGGTACCTGCCGCAGCTGGTCATCGCCGCCGTCGTTCCCGCCGGCGTCGTCGCCTATGTCGGCTGGATCGACCTCCCGTCGGCGATCGTCGCCATCGTGACGCTGCCGCTGATCCCGCTGTTCATGGCGCTGATCGGGCTGTACACCCAGCAGCGCACCCGCCGCCAGCTGCGGCGGCTCGAGGTGCTCGCGCACCGGTTCGTCGACGTCGTCACCGGCCTGGCCACCCTGAAGGCCTACGGACGCGGCCGCGCCCAGGGCGAGCTGATCGCGCAGGCCGACCGGCGGCACAAGCAGGCGACCATGCAGACGCTGCGCATCGCGTTCCTGTCCTCGTTCGCCCTCGAGCTGCTGGCCACGCTGTCGGTCGCGCTGGTCGCCGTGACGATCGGGCTGCGGCTGGCCGCGGGCACCGTCGAGCTCGAGCCGGCGCTGACCGTGCTGCTGGTGATCCCGGAGGCCTACCTCGCGCTACGGGCCGTCGGCACGCACTTCCACTCCAGCGTCGACGGGCTCACCGCTGCGGAACGGATCTTCGCGATCCTGGACGAGCCGGTGCCCGCGCGCGGCGACCGCCCGCTGCCGCGCCGCGCCCCCGAGCTGACGCTGCGCGGCGTGCGGGTGGGCTTCGGCGCCGACCGGGACGACGTGGCGCTGCCGGACCTCACCGCGCCCGCGGCCGAGGTGACGCTGCTGCGCGGCCCGTCCGGCGCCGGGAAGACCACCGCGCTGAACGTCCTCGCCGGGCTGCTCGCGCCGTCCGCTGGGGACGTGCGCATCGACGGCGTGGCGCTCTCGGCCGTCGCCGAGGACGAGCTCGCGCGCTCCGTCGCGTACGTCGGCCAGGCACCCCACCTGCTCGCGGGGTCGATCGCCGACAACGTGCGCGCGCTGGCGCCGGGCGCCAGCGACGGGGAGGTCGACCGCGCGCTGTACGCCGCCTGCCTGGACCAGGTGGTCGACGCGCTTCCGGCCGGCGCCGCGACCGTGCTCGGCGACGGTGCGGCGGACTGGTCGCAGGGCCAGCGGCAGCGGTTGGCGATCGCGCGGGCGATCGCCGCCGACGCCCCGGTGCTGCTGCTCGACGAGCCCACGTCCGCCCTCGACGAGGCGACCGAGCGCGAGCTGCTGCATCGAGTCTCCTCGATGCTCGACGGCCGCACGGTCGTCATCGCCAGCCACCGTGAGCAGGTCGCGGCCTACGCCGACCACATCGTCGAGGTGGGCACCGTCGATGCCTAGCCCGGAGGTCCGGCTGCTGCGGATGTCCCGCCCGTCGGGTGCCCGCCTCGCCGCGGTCGTCCTGCTCGCCGCCTGCGCCAGCGGCGCGAGCGTCGCGCTGCTCGGCGTATCCGCCTGGCTGATCGTGCGCGCGTCGTTCCACCCGCCGGTGCTGTGGCTGATGGTGGCCGTGGTCGGCGTCCGGTTCTTCGGCATCAGCCGCGGCGCCTTCCGGTACGCCGAACGGCTGCTGTCGCACGACGTCGCCTTCGACGCGCTCCGCTCGCTGCGGCTCGGCGTGTACCGCCGGCTCGAACGGATCGCCCCCATCGGGCCCGTCTGGCGACGCGGCGACCTGCTGGACCGGCTGATCGCGGACGTTGACGCGCTCGCCGACCTGATCACCCGCGTCGTCCTGCCGCTCGCCTCGATCGCGCTGGTGACCGGCGGCGCGGTGCTGACCGCGTTCCTGATCCTGCCCGCGGCGGGCGCGCTGCTGCTCGCTGCGGCGCTGCTGGCCATGGTCGTCGGGCCGGCGCTCGTCTGGCGCGGCGAGGTCCGGGACGCGTCCGCCGTGCGGGAGGTCCGCGCCCGCCGTTCGGCGCTCGTCGCGGAGTCGGTGCTCGCGGCCAGCGATCCCGGGCTGCGGGCGCTGCGCGGCTCGTGGGTCGCCCGCCTCGCGGAGCTGGACGACCGGGAGCAGCGGCTGGCCTCGCGCGGCAGCTCGCGCCGCTGCGGATGTCCATCGGCGCCGTAGGCGAGAAGGCCATGAGCACGGCGATGGGTCT